>NZ_PNCW01000002.1:0-19538 GCF_005886985.1 Pseudoalteromonas sp. S3178
GGGCAGCGCATGTTTGGCATTTATGCTGCGTTATCGCCTATTTATGGGGAGTAACCACACTTCATAGGCTCCGCCTTGCCTAAAAACCAAACACACTGCTGCAAATTCAACCATCAAAGATCAACATGCTCTAAATAAAAATAAGATTATAAATACTGACAAATGCAGCTCTCAGTACTACTTTTATAGTAACCAAATTTTTAGATTCACTATTGGAAAGGATAACAATGAAAAAAATAGTGCCGAATATTTTAGTAGTTGATGATTCAATGGCTATTTTAATTGTTATGGAAGCCATTCTTAAAGAATTAGGGCTATCTGAAACTATCACTACTTGCCTAAGTGCTAAAGACGCTTTAGCAAAAGTACAGGCTGAACCAAGCTATTATGACGCCATTTTTACTGATCTAAATATGCCTGAGATGGACGGCATGGAATTAATACGCCACTTAGGAGAGCTAAATTACCAAGGCGGAATTATTATTGTTTCAGAGATGGATCATAAAGTAATTAGCTTAGCTGCAAACCTTGCTAAACAGCACAACGCCCACCTAATCGGTAATATTCCTAAACCGGTGCAACTAAGCCAAGTAGGTAATTTGCTGCATAAAATTGCGCACCTTAATAGCCGCACTTTAACTAAAGAACCTGCTATTACAAAAATTGAGCTAATTAAAGCATTAGAAAACGATGAAATCACACCTTACTATCAACCCAAGGTAAACGCTGAATCCAATATTATAGAAAGTATTGAAGTACTTGCCCGTATTGTTTCAAAAGAAGATGGTAGTGTAATAATGCCTAACCGATTTATTAGCCTTGCTGAGGAGCAGGATTTAATAAATCAAATTACATTCTCATTATTTGAAAAAGCCACCAGCGACTTTGAAAATATAAAAAATCAGCTTGGACACAGTTTAAAACTAGCATTTAACTTATCTCCAACTCAGCTTGACGACTTAAATTGCCCCAATAAGTTGCTTCTTATTTTGCAGTTAAACCAGCTCACACCTAGCAATGTCATTATTGAAATAACAGAGCAACATGCACTCTCGAGCCTTGCCCAATTAGAAACATTAAACAGATTGCGTATGCATGGTTTTGGTATTTCACTTGATGATTTTGGTGTAGGTTTTACCAATATGAATCAGTTAAGAAGCTTACCATTTACAGAAATAAAAATAGACCGCTCACTCATTAGTAATATAGAAACTGACCTTTTTTCTCAGGTAGTCGTTAGCTCTTTAATTAATATAACTAGCGGTGAGCATTTAGATTTAGTTGCAGAAGGTGTTGAGCGCCCTGAAGAGCTAGCCTATTTAAAGCACTACCGCAGAAACTTAGCTATTCAAGGCTTTTTATTTAGCCGCCCCAAACCTAAAGAAGAGTTTGTATCGTGGGCTAAAGAATGGACTGAAACGCCCCACTCATAACATTAAAGGTTTAAATACGCTCGAGCAGTTAATTATCGCCTCGGGTGTGTTTATCTTCATCACTGACTATATGGCCGCTGTTTGCCAAGCGTTGTCGCCAACGCTGCTTTGCAACCATACGCATATTAGTTGATTGGTCTCGCTCATCAACAATTTCGAGCCCCATTAATGCTTCTATCATATCCTCTAGTGTAACAATGCCTTGTACATCACCATACTCATCCACAATTAAGCAAATATGCGTGCGCTGTGTAAGTAATGTTTGTAATAAAGACGATACATTATGCCCCTCAGGCACAGTGTGAATTGGCTTAATTAATTTACTTATTTTACAGTCGGTACCTAAACGATGATGCGCTAGCATAATATCGTTTTTATGCACAAAGCCTACAATGTCATCGGCGTCTTTATCAAATACCAATACACGAGAAAAAGATGATGAGCCATGCTCATTTAAATACTGGTTTACGGTTAAATCTTTATGGATTTTAAAAAGTACGGTTCGCGGCGTCATTAAATCGCACAATTTAGCATGCCTAAAGTGCAGCAAATTACGAATAATTTCAGATTCATCCTCATGAAGCGCCCCCGACTCTGTACCAATATCTGCCATGGCTTCTATTTCTTGGCGAATGTAATAAGCTTCATCGTGCTTAGAGCCCATTAAATTAGTTAATTTTTGGGCACACCATACAAAAGGTTTTAGTAAAATAACTAAAAAGCGCAAAGAGTAAGTAACGCTAGGTGTTAATGCTCGCCAATAATTAGCGCCCAATGTTTTAGGTATAATTTCAGAAAGCACTAACACTAATAGGGTCATAATAGCCGAGGCAATGCCCACTGCAGCATCTGAGAAAACAACGGCAGCTTGTGCCCCCACACCAGCAGCACCAGCAGTATGCGCTACTGTATTAAGCGTTAAAATTGCAGCTAATGGTTGATCTATATTGTTTTTAAGTTTTTCAAGCTGCTTAGCAAGCGCGGGCTGATTTTTACGAAGTAAAGCAACATAGCTTGGCGAAATACTCAGCAGTACTGCTTCCATAACCGAGCACAAAAATGAAATAACTATGGCAACCACCATATAAATAATCAGTAAGGTCACTTTTTCTCCGATGCGTTGAACGTATGAGCATGGTAACAATACATGCTATATTTGGCCAAATTATCAAATAATAATAGGCACAAACATGAAATTTAGCTCACCTTGGTACAAACAAAATAAATTATTAAAACAAGCTGCTAGCATAATTACGTTGTGTAGTTTGAGCTTTACGGTCAGTGCTGCTGCGCTCGATAAATCAAAAATTCAATTTATAGGCCCACTTGCCGAAGATATGCAATTAAAGCCTTTTCAAACGCCACACGGCGACGCTATCGTTAATAATTTACTGCCACAGTTGCAAGCTAATTCAACTAGTTTGTCGGTATTTGGTAAAAAGCAGAGTTGGCAGCCATTTAATAAAATAAATGCACTCACTTTAGGTGGCTTACAAGCGCTTAAATTTAATATTGAAACCACCCGCTTTAGCCAAGGTACTCTTACCTTAAAAGGGTTAGAGCAAGGCCAACTATTTATTAACGGTGAGCTACAAAAAGGCGATAAAAACAGCTATAAACTTGCGCTCACCAACGGCTCTCATACTGCTATTTTAGTAGTGCAACAAGTCGCTAATTGGAACGAAGTGAGTCTCGACTTTGCACCAAAAACTGACATCGACAAAATTACGCTTAGTACATCACAGCAAAAGCGCTTATCAGCCAAACAGTTATTCGATGCACCTACTGTCAGCAGCCTAACTATTGCGCCCAATGCTAAGCAATATATTACAGTAACACGCACTTACAGTGATAAAACCGCAAATCAAGCAACTACAATTACCGAACTTAAAAACGACAATAACGAAACGCTTTATCGATTTGAATCGGGCCAACCCAGTAACATTATTTGGAGCCCAGATAACCAATATTTAGTGTACTTATTAAATGGTGAGCTTAAGCAATTAAACCGTAACAACTTCTCTATAAAAACCCTTGCTGAAGATTTAGAAGGAGCCAGCAATTTCACCTTTTATAACACTAACAGCATTGTTTTTAGCTGGTCTAAATCTGCCGACGAAAACCACCGCTTAACTAAGCATTATAAAGGTCTGCAAGATCGTTGGTCGTACGCACGCACAAAAAGCCATGTTTATATGCTCGATACTAAAAGCAGCTTAATTAAAGCACTAAGCCAAGGGCCTATTTCGTATAGCCTTGAAGATATAAACAGCAACCGCGGCAAAGTTTTAATGAGTCATTCTGTTATGGCCATGCAAGCATCAACACACCCAGAAACAGAGCTCGTGGAGCTTGATATAAAATCAAACAAGTTAAGTTCTCTCGGTAAGTTTAAAACATTTAACCAAGCTAAATATGCAAATAAAGATGTATATGTAGTCGCTGGCCCAGATTTTAAGAATGGCGCTGGACGTGCTTTACCTAAAAATATGCTTGCCAATAATTACGATGGCCAACTTTATTTACTTACCGATAATGGTAAAAATGTAAAAGCACTCAGCAAACAATTTAATCCTGCCATTGGCCAGCTACATGTACTTGATAACGGCGATGCACTAATAAAAGTCACCGAGCAAGACACTCAGCCTCTTTATTTATTTGATTTAAGCAAACAACGTTTTAAAAAGCTAAATACAGGGCTAGATATAGTTGAGCAATTTAGTTACTCACACGATAGAAACACAGAAGTACTTTTAAGCGGCACAACAGCTTCATCACCACAGCAACTTAAACGTTTAAATATAAGCAAAAACAAATCGGAACTAGTCTGGGATTCAAAGCCGCTTGCATATACAAACACACAAATACCAAGCCTTGAAGAGTTTAACTTTACCAATAAAGATGGCGTAGAAATAACTGGCCGTGTTTATATACCTAGTAATTTAGATAAATCAAAAAAACACCCTGCACTCGTTTATTATTACGGCGGCACATCACCTGTTACTCGTGGTTTTACAGGGCGCTACCCATTTAATTTGTGGGCTGCAAATGGTTACGTTGTGTATGTAGTACAACCTACAGGCGCAACTGGCTTTGGACAAAAGTTTTCAGCCCAACATGTAAATGCATGGGGTGACTATACAGCTAACGATATTATTGAAGGCACGCATGCATTTTTAAATAAATATCCATATGTAGATAGCAATAAAGTTGGTAATTTAGGCGCGTCTTACGGTGGCTTTATGACTATGCTGCTGGCAACTAAAACCGATATGTTTAGCGCATCAATTGCTCATGCGGGTATTTCAAACTTAACCTCATATTGGGGCGAAGGTTGGTGGGGATACTTATACTCAGGCGAAGCCTCTAAAAATAGCTTCCCGTGGAATAACGCTAAGTTATATAGCGACCACAGCCCAGTATTTCATGCAGATAAAGTAACCACCCCTATGCTACTCCTTCACGGCGACAGCGACACTAACGTACCGGTTGGCGAAAGCTTAACTATGTACACCGCCTTAAAACTTTTAAACAAAGATGTAGAGCTTATTGAGTACAAAGGCGCCAACCATCAAATTTTTGCTCGCGATAAGCGATTTGACTGGTGGAATACCATGCTAGCCTATTTTGATAAAAAGCTAAAAGACGAACCCCAATGGTGGGATTCAATGTATTCAAAAGACTAATTTATAAGTTATTTTAAATATTTAGCACCTTTTAATTAGTTTAAAGGTGCTAATTTAATCCTTACGTAACACCCTGCATGCCTTTGACATATTAAGTTACCTAAAACTTACAAACCCCCTTCTCAGCATTTAGTTAATGGTGCTACCATACAGAGCTATAAACACTCAAAATAAAGTACTATGGCTATTAATGTTTTATTGGTTGAAGATGACGAGCTACTCGTTAAACGCATCCAAAATCACTTCGCAGAAACTGAGTTTACAATTGAGGTTGATCCCACTGGTGCCGATGCGCTTAGCATTGTTAGGCAACGAGTAAACCTGCGCAGCGCTTTTTCGTTAGCCATAATTGATATTGTCTTACCAAAGCGCGATGGCCTTCAACTCGCTAAAGAGCTAAATACACTCACTGATATAGGTGTTATTGTACTATCAAGTAGAGACTCGCAGGCTGATCGTATTGCAGGACTTGCCCAAGGTGCCGATGACTACATATGCAAACCCGTCGATTTATTAGAGCTTGAGCTACGTATGCGCGCTTTATATAAACGCGTTGCAGTAACGCAAGAAGACGATGAAAGCGAAGAGTTTATAGAATACGCCGACTTTAAATTACATCCAGATAACCGCACCCTTATTACTGCCGCAGGTGTAGAGTCGCGATTAACCGAAGCCGAACACAAAGTGCTTATTTGCTTAATTAGTAATGCAGGTAAAGCTACCTCGCGTGAAAAAATATCTGAAGAAATTGGCCAGCCAGACTGGAGTCCAAACGATCGTACCGTTGATGTTTTAATTGGCCGTTTACGCAAAAAGCTTAACGATGAAAAAGATCAAAAGCGCATTGTTACTGTACGCGGTAAAGGCTACATGCTGTCGCTATAAAGCATTCAATATATAACCTGACTTTGAAATAAATTTATCTTAAACGTAGCTCAGGTTATTTAACTAACTGCGCTAGAAGTCGTTCAAAAGCGCGATAATTTAGCGCCTCTTTTAGCTCATCTAAACTAATGTTTTCAGCCCCTTTTAAGTCACTAATAGTACGCGCCACTTTTATTACCCTATGATACGAGCGCGGCGATAACGACAACTTCTCACTCGCTCTTGCCAAAAACTGCAATTCAGCTGGCGCAAGAGCGCAATGTATATTCATTTCCTTATTATTAAGCCGCGCATTTACTTTGCCTTGGCGTTTTAGCTGCACACTGTAAGCTGCCTCTACTCGCGTTCTAACTTGTGCGCTGCTTTCTTCTGGCTGAGTGCTTTGTAGCTCAACACTTGTTAGGCGAGGTAGTTCTATTTGTAAGTCTATGCGGTCTATAAACGGCCCTGATACGCGTGATAAATAACGCATAACTTGATCAGGTGTCGCACGTTTATCATTATGACACCCTGTAGGGCTTGGGTTTAATGCAGCTATTAGTTGAAATTGGGCAGGAAACTCCATTTGCCTTGCTGCACGCGAGATTACCACTGAGCCTGTCTCCATAGGCTCACGGAGTGAATCAAGCACCTTACGCTCAAATTCAGGCAACTCATCTAAAAAGAGTACACCATTATGTGCCAACGAAATTTCACCCGGCTTAGGATTTGAAGATCCCCCCACTAAAGCAACGGCCGAGCACGTATGATGTGGATTACGAAAAGGCCTTTGTCGCCAATTAGTTAAGTCTATGGATTGACCAATAATCGAATAAAGTGCCGCCGTTGATATTGCTTCATCGTCCGACATGGTTGGCATAATAGTAGCCATTCTCTGAGCAAGCATCGACTTACCCGTTCCAGGTGGGCCTAAAAAAAGTAAATTATGCCCGCCAGCAGCTGCGATTTCTAATACCCGCTTAGCGCCGGGCTGACCTTTAACATCACTTAAATCGAGTAAAAAGTCGGGAGCTTGTGTGCAATCGGGATATTCTATATTTAGTGGTAAAGGCTGCTGATTAAGTAAATCTCCCCATACTTCCTGTAAAGAGCTAACAGCTTTGCGTTTAACACCATTAACCAAACTGGCTAAGCTGTCGTTTGCAAAAGGTAAAAAACAGCAGCGGTCTTGCTCTTTTGCAGCAAGTACCGAGGGCAAAATAGCGTTAACCCCACGCACTTCACCATTAAGCGCAAGCTCGCCATAAAATTCATATTTATGAATGTCAGGGCAAACAATCTGGCCAGAGGCCACCAAAATACCTACCGCAATAGCTAAATCAAATCGGCCGCCATCTTTAGGTAAATCAGCAGGGGCTAAATTTACAGTAATTCGCTGATCAGGAAAGCCAAATTGAGAGTTCTCAAGTGCACTGCGCACCCTATCTTTAGACTCTTTAACGGATGCTTCTGGGAGGCCAACAATATGAAAAGCAGGTAAACCATTCCCAAGGTGAACTTCTACGATAACTTCGGGGGCATTAATGCCTACTTGAGCACGAGAATATATGCGAGCTAACGACATTCCTTATCCTAGTAAATGATGTGATTACACCAGTTTAGTCAGGATATTTGAAAACGTGTACTGTGATTTGCCATTTAATAGCGGCAATACGTAGCAATAACGTGGTTAACATCGCCAAAACCATTGCAAGTTCAGTTACTAAATCAAAGTAAACCCCGAGAGTGTAAACAATCCCGCCCGCTATACAGGTAATAGCGTATAGTTCACCCTTTAGCAGCATAGGAATTTCGCGTGCCAATACATCGCGAATCATACCGCCAAAACAGCCCGTGATAACCCCCATAATAATAGCGGTCATATGTGGCATGCCCGCTAGTAATGCCTTTTGAGTGCCCATTACAGCAAAAAAAGCCAAACCAAATGCATCTGCAATTTGTAAAGTATAATGCGGAATCGACTTTTGCTTATTAATAAGTCGAGTAGTGATCAAGACTGCGGCTAAAATGGCATAAAAGTAACTTTGGTCATGAAGCCAAAACACGGGAACATCCAAAATAACATCGCGAACTGTCCCACCACCAATCGCTGTGACAGTTGCCAATACCACAACACCAAAGCCATCCATTTTCTTTTCGTGCGCAACTAAAGTGCCCGTAATAGCAAACACAGCAATGCCTATTAAATCAAACCAATGGTACAGTTCAGTCATGTGTAACAGCCTAAAAATATTTGTGTTGTTTTAACACAAACAATATAAAGTTTTAAGTAATAACGATTTTTTAGAGTAGTTTATAACATTTATAAATTATTGCTTAGGAAGGTATCAATTTATTTTGACGGTTTAATCAAAGGCAGGTGTTAATTTCAGACATAAAAAAACACGCTTTAAGCGTGTCGTTTCATTTTTATTTCAGTGGTTGCGGGAGCCAGAGCTTATGGAAGGTGAACCGACGGCCTTTTGCTGGCTAATTGAGAGCTGAGACCAACGAGCTATTCTTTTCACTGAATTTCAAACATAAAAAAACACTCATATAGAGTGCCGATTCATTCTAACTTTTTATTTCAGTGGTTGCGGGAGCCGGATTTGAACCGACGACCTTCGGGTTATGAGCCCGACGAGCTACCAGGCTGCTCCATCCCGCGCCTGAAATATGCATACTTATTTAGCGTTGCTTACATTACAACGTGGCTGCCAATCTTTATAAAAAGATTGGTTGCGGGAGCCGGATTTGAACCGACGACCTTCGGGTTATGAGCCCGACGAGCTACCAGGCTGCTCCATCCCGCGCCTGTATATTTAGAGTCTATCGACTACTTAATTTAATCTCTTAAGTTAGAGTTTTACAGTAACCAAATTTATATAAAAATTGGTTGCGGGAGCCGGATTTGAACCGACGACCTTCGGGTTATGAGCCCGACGAGCTACCAGGCTGCTCCATCCCGCGCCTGTAATTTCTTTGAAATAGTTTCGTGTTAATCACGAGCCTGTTTCGAAGAGAGCGCTATAATATAGGAATAAACTTATAATGCAAGGCTTTAACTACTTAATTGCGTTCAACCGAACAAAAAGCAATCAAAGCATGCTTTAGCGTCTACCTTTGATGCGGACTTATCATTTTTTGAAACTCCCAATCGGGGTGTCCCATAACAATAAAATCTGGGTTTTCTGTGCTCTCTCGCTGGTTATAAGTAAGAGGGTTAAACTCAGCATCGGTAATACAACCGCCCGCCTCTTCTACAATAACCTGCGATGCACCGGTATCCCACTCACCAGTTGGGCCGATTCTTAAAAAGCAATCGGCTTTCCCCTCTGCAACAATGCACGCCTTTAACGAACACGAGCCAACGGCGATAGTGGCAAATTGGGTATTTAAGTACTGACTTACTGCCTCAATTTTTTGCCTACGACTAACTGCAAGCGTTAAGTTGTCAGGCGTTGCCACCGACATTTTAGTGTCGTTGCCATTTTCACGCTTAAATGCCCCATTACTTGCTGACGCAAAATAAGTAATACCTTTTGCTGGCCAATGAATCACTCCCAATACCGGGTGATTATTTTCAATAAGCGCAATATTTACGGCAAAATCACCACTTTCTAAAATAAATTCACCGGTGCCATCCATAGGATCTAGTAACCAATAGCGCTGCCAATGCTGTCTGTCTGCTAAAGCAGGAATAGGTGTTTCTTCCGACATAATAGGAATATCAGGCGCTAGGGCTTTTAAACCAGCAACAAGTACATCGTTAGCAGCAAGATCTGCCTTGGTTACTGGTGTGTTATCCGATTTTTCTTGCTTGCCAATATCGTCTTTTTTATAAATCGACATAATGGCATCACCAGCACACTCAGCTAATTCAATACATGGCTCTAATAATTTATTCATTGGCAGCTCCAGACGCTAAATACTTATTTAATAATAGCAAAGCTGCAACGCTGCGTGCTTCGGTAAAATCTTCTTGCTCTAATAATGACTGCCAATCTGTTAATGGCCACTTAACAACCACCAATGGCTCTGGCTCGTCACCTGGCAAAGTTTGTGGGTATAGCTGCTTGGCAAACAAAATATGCATAGTGGCATTAAAATAACTTGGCGCCATAGACACCACTTTTAGTGGTTCAAAAAACTCAGCGCCAAAGCCAACTTCTTCTTTAAGCTCTCTGTTTGCAGCTTGCTGAGGTGTTTCGCCCGGGTCTATTAACCCTTTAGGAAACCCTAACTGATAGTCGTTTGTACCAGCACAATACTCACGCACCAATAGCATTTCGTTATCAGCAGTAATAGGCACAATCATCACTGCACCTCGGCCACCGCCGCGAATACGCTCGTACTGACGTTCTTCATTATTAGAAAATTTAAGCTCTAAAGATTCAACAGTGAATAGGCGGCTTTTAGCGACGACATCATTGCTGATAATTTGGGGTGGAGTTGGGTGCTTTTTCTGTGTCATTGGCGTTATTTTGCTATCATGGCAGTTGTGCTTAATCATAAACTTTTCACAAGGAAAAGCCCATGCTAAATTGGTCAAAAATCGATACAGTTTTACTCGATATGGACGGAACATTACTCGATTTACATTTCGATAGTCATTTTTGGCTTAATGTTGTTCCTGAGCAAGTTGCACTTACTCGCAATATAACCCTTGATGAAGCCAAAGCTGACATACATAAACGTTATCAAGCAGTAAGCGGACAAATACAGTGGTATTGCTTAGATTATTGGGAAGAGCAACTAAAATTACCAATAATGGAATTAAAGCGTCAAACTCAGCATTTAATCAAAGTGCGTGAAGATGTACCTCACTTTTTAACAGAGCTAAAAAAAGCAGGTAAAGAGCTCATACTGTTAACTAACGCTCACCCAGAAAACGTAATGCTTAAATTTGAGCATACCGCCATAGATAATTATTTAGATGGTGTGGTGTCGACTCACCAATACGGAGTGAGTAAAGAGCAGCAAAGTTTATGGTATCAGGTACAAAAAGATTTAGGGTTTAATAAACAACGTACCCTGTTTGTAGATGACAGTGTACCGGTGTTAAATGCCGCCAGAGAATTTGGCATTGAGCATTTACTTGCGGTTGCTAACCCAGATAGTAAGCAACCACATAATGTAATAGCCGATTACTTAAACGTAACCGACTACCGCACTATTATATAATTAGCTTTTTGGGTAACGCGCTTCTAGGCCTTGGTATACTAACTTTGCAAAATCTGCATGTTCGGTATCAAGGCTTTTAACGACTTCAACTAAGTGTTCGTTATCTTCTTGGCCGTTCCACACTTTAATATAGCTACCATCTTTATAACCATGATCTTGGCGGAAGAAGTTTAAGGTATTTTTACCTACGTAACCACGGTATAAATCGTCTATATCCATGCCCATTTGTGCCATACAGCCTGCAAATGCAGCGGCGTTAAAGGTTTTATCAGCAACTGCTGATGCTGCTAACATTTCAAGTGTTTGTTTAAAGTCATCAGCTTGCTCAGGCGCATTAAGTTGCTGCTCTAATTGCTTAGCTAACTCTTCATAACTTGTAGTGCCGTCTATTCTTAGCGACAAACCAAAGTGAAAAATATCAACCAATTCTAAAATTACTTGCTCTGTATCGGGCGTTTGTTTTTTCCACCACTTCCAGCCGTAATGATCTAACATTTCTGCACATTCGACCCAAATGGCTCTGTACCATTCAAATCCTTGGCTAAACCATTGATCATGAACCTTAGTATTCATGGCATTTTGCATTTCTAGCATGACTACTAGCTTGTTTAAATTGGCAGACATATTCATTCCTGACGTTTTTGATTAGTGTAATAGTACAGATAAAAAAAGCGTAATGCATCTGCACTATTTTAATAAATTTGGTTTTACTTTGATCCGCTAAATTCAGACCACGACTCAATTAAATCAATAAAATCTTCAAAGCCACAGCCACTGCTTAAGCCGTTTTCTTCAAGCATTAAATCATCATCTTGGTAGGCTACTAGATCTTCACTATCTTGATGCAGGGCATGCGCTTCAAATAAGGCTTCGTCTTTAGAGAGTATTAAATCGATCTCCTGGCCTTTTAGGGTAACTGGCTCGTAGCTTGTTTTTACCGAGGTAATAAGCGCTTGCACCATGGCTACTTTGTCTTTGCCAATCTCTTCATTTAACCAACGGCCAATTATTGCGTGCTCGCTGCTTATTTTAATGCGTAAGCCACTAATAGGGTCACGTATAAATTGATATTCCATAACTGTTACTTTTTAAACGCTAATAACGCGATTATACCCGTAAATTCGCTTAAACGCCGACTCTAAAAAGCAAAATAGCGCCAATGGGCGCTATTTTTATAAAACGTTAAATACCTAACTTCGCGAACGGTAACGTGCTGCGTCTATAATCGACCATAAGTAAATAATTGGCACAAGTACAAAGCCTACTAATACATATATAAGCGCATAACTAATTATAATCGCTAGCGCAAAAAATATAGCGGATAAAATACGCCCTTGAACTAGTTGCCCTAAACCAGGAAAAAAGATATTACACAACGCTGCAATTACATTACCGCCAGAACCTTGATCAGCCATACTCACCTCTGTAGTTAATTAATTTTAAATTTTAGTTATTTACTTACTATCACACTTTATGCCAATTTATTAAAGCTTAAAAATCAGATAGTTAAATTAATACTAAATAAATACGTTAGTATTTTTTACTAAATATAGGTCAATTTGATTATTTTTATTCTTAAATTTAGTTATTTATACATGCTAAAAACTAGCCAGCTAGTTGGTTTTAGGCACTATTTTTAGAATAGCTGTTCATAAAAACAGTATTTTATTTAGCCTAACAAAAACACCTGTTATACTGCCCTCATTATTGATTGAAAAGGCGTAACGATGGACGTTTCTGAATTACTCGATGGCTTAAATGACAAACAACGCGATGCCGTTGCAGCTCCACTACAAAACATGCTGGTATTAGCAGGTGCTGGGTCTGGTAAAACACGAGTGCTGGTTCATCGTATTGCGTGGTTAATGCAGGTTGAGCAAGCCTCTGCTTATAGTATTTTTGCGGTTACTTTTACCAATAAAGCCGCTAAAGAAATGCGCTCTCGAGTAGAAGAAACCTTAAAAGCACCTGTCGGTGGCATGTGGATTGGTACTTTCCATGGCTTATCGCACCGTATTTTGCGCGCTCATCACCGAGAAGCAAACCTGCCAGAAGCCTTTCAAATATTAGATTCTGACGATCAGCTAAGAATGATCAAGCGCTTATTAAAATCAATGAATATTGATGATAAAAAATGGCCAGCTAAACAATTTGGCTGGTACATAAGCGCTAAGAAAGACGAAGCACTTCGCCCTAAAGATATTCAAGCTTACGATATAAATGAGCAAATGATGCTGCGTGTATATGCCGCGTATCAAGAAGCGTGTGACCGTGCTGGTTTAGTCGATTTTGCTGAAATACTCCTGCGTAGCTATGAGGTGCTTAAAAATAACCCTACACTACTTCGTCATTACCAACAGCGCTTTGCGCACATGCTGGTAGACGAGTTCCAAGATACCAATACCATTCAGTACGCATGGTTAAAGCTACTCGCAGGCGATACACAAAGCATTATGATTGTGGGCGACGACGACCAAAGTATTTATGGTTGGCGCGGCGCTAAAATAGAAAATATAAAACGTTTTTTAACTGACTTTGATGCCGAGACTATTCGCCTTGAGCAAAACTACCGCTCAACTGCAACCATTCTAAAAGCATCTAATGCGCTTATAAAAAACAATTCAGAGCGTATGGGTAAAAGCTTATGGACCGATGGTAACGAAGGCGAGCCTATATCGATTTATGCCGCCTTTAACGAGCTAGACGAAGCCCGCTTTGTAAGCAGCAAATTACGTAGCTGGTTAAATGCAGGTAATGCATTGCAAGACGCCGCCATTTTATACCGTAGCAACGCGCAATCTCGTGTACTCGAGGAAGCCATGCTACAAGAAGGCTTAAAATACCGTATTTACGGTGGTATGCGATTCTTCGAGCGTCAAGAAATTAAAGATGCACTATCGTACTTGCGATTGGTAGGAAACCGCCAAGATGACGCTGCATTTGAACGCGTTATTAATACCCCTGCGCGCGGTATTGGCGATAAAACATTAAGTCATATACGTGATTGTGCACGGGCTGAATCACTCCCGCTTTGGTACGCAGCTAAAGCCATTGTTGAACAACAGCACTTATCTGGCCGCGCGGCAGGTGCAGTATCTAAATTTGTAGAACTGGTAGAGCACATAGAAGACAAAATTAGTGACCTTACACTGCATGAGCAAGCTAAATACGCGATTCAAACCTCTGGCCTTATGGCTATGTACCAAGCTGAAAAAGGCGAAAAAGGCCGTGCTCGCGTAGAAAACTTAGAAGAACTTATAAGTGCCTGTGATCAGTACGAACTCCCTGAGGAAGAAGAGTTTAGTTCGCCACTTCAAGGGTTTTTAGCTTATACATCACTTGAATCTGGTGAAGGCCAAGCTGATGAGCACGAAGACGCGGTACAAATGATGACCCTTCACTCAGCTAAAGGCTTAGAGTTTCCGCTTGTGTTTATGGTGGGTGTTGAAGAAGGCATGTTCCCTTCACAGCAAAGTAATGAAGAAACAGGTCGCTTAGAAGAAGAGCGACGTCTTTGTTATGTTGGTATGACCCGCGCAATGGAAAAACTATACATAAGCCACGCCGAAAGTCGCCGTTTATACGGTCAAGAAAAATACCACAGTCCTTCACGCTTTTTACGTGAAATACCAGAAGACTGCGTAGAAGAAATTCGTATTAAAACGCAAGTGTCGCGCCCGCCAGCTGCGGGGCGTTTTAGTGCCTCAGTAAGCCATGCTGTATTTGAAGAAAGCGGGTTTAACTTAGGCCAGCGCGTACTACACGCTAAGTTTGGTATAGGGACTGTGCTTAATTACGAAGGTAGCGGCGCGCAATCGCGTGTGCAAGTAAACTTTGACGACCTTGGCAGTAAATGGCTAGTAACCGCATATGCACGACTTCAAGCTGTATAAAGAGTTAGTTACAAAACTAACTCAGCAACTAGCTGGTGCAAGCCATCGCCAGCTAGTGCTTATTACAGGCAATTCTGCTTGGTGCTATAGCTTAGTTAACTCTTTTATAAATAACGACAATACAGCTGCGTTATCTAAATCAGAGACTTTAAAAAACGCCATTTGGCCCTCTCATAATCATCAAATATTGGGTAAAGAGTTTAACGATGCTGTTTACGATGGTTTTAGTGGCCTACATCCAGATAAATTAGCTGCGCTTGCAGGTACTGTTAAAGCTGGCGGAATTTTATTTTTAATGCTGCCAGAGCTTAATTCACTCGATACTTGGCCCGATCCTGCTTTAGCTAGCATTGAGTCTTTCGGGCATAACACTTCACAAAGCTTATTTAACAAACGTTTTAGCTCTATTATTCATTCTCTGCCCGCTTTACATTTTAGTGAGCTAAACGGGGTAACAAGTAATATTAAGCCTTCACATAGCAATACTATTAATTATCAGCCACAGCAAAACTGTGTTGAGCAAATAGTAAAAGTAGCGAATGGAAGAGCAAATAGACCTCTATTAATAAATGCAGATCGCGGGCGAGGTAAATCAGCAGCGCTTGGGCTTAGTGCAGCACAACTTAGCGATAAAAAAATAATTCTTTGCGCCACTCAATTCAGTGCAACACATTCAAGTTTTAAACATTTAGCAAATGCACTAAATGTAAATTACGACCCTACACAAAAGCAGTTGGCTAACTTATCTTATATGCCGCCAGATACCTTGCTCAATAATTTACCCGAATGCGATTTATTACTTGTTGACGAAGCTGCCGCAATACCAGTGCCTATATTATTAAAAATATTAATGCATTACCCAAGAGTTGTATTTGCAAGCACACTTGTAGGCTACGAGGGTAATGGACGAGGTTATACAATTCGCTTTAGCAAGCACGTTAAAGCACATTATAAAGCAGCAAAAGTAGTTACGCTTGACGAGCCACTGCGATTTGCCAAACACGATCCTCTTGAGCAGCATATACGCACACTATTGGCACTAGACGCTCAATTTAGCGAAACCAATTGTGCTGATATATCTGCTTTAACACACCGTGAAATTAGCCAGCAATCATTAATTAATGATGAACTGCTACTTAGGCAGGTTATTGCATTACTTGCCCAAGCACACTATCAAAGTAGCGTTAACGATTTACGACACCTGCTTGATGCGCCTGCACAGCGAATATTTATTAGTGAAGAGCACAACCGCTTAGTAGCCGTTTGCTTAATAGCTATTGAAGGTGATATCGATACTGAGCTAGCAGAGATGATTATTTCAGGAGAGCGTCGTCCACAAGGTCATCTAATGGCGCAAACGCTCGCACAACTTAGCTTCAGCGCTGACTTTTTAACCCAGCTAAGTGCCCGCGTAGTGCGTATAGCCGTAGACCCTAGCGCTCACAATTTAGGGCTCGGAAAAGCACTAATTGGCTATTGCGAATTAAAGCTAAAGCCACAGTGCAAATTTTTTGGCGCAAGTTTTGGAGCTACGGCCCCCTTACTCAATTTTTGGCAAAGCCAGGGGTTTGTACCTGTAAAACTAGGATTTAAAAAAGATAAAAGCACTGCTGAGCATTCAGTATTAGTGATCAAACCATTACATGATGGCTGTAATAAATTAGACGGTCTAAGCAAACAATTTCAAAATGAATTTATGTACGGACTTTTAACTCACTTTAAAACCATTCATTGGCAGCTTGTCAGTATATTACTCAATAGTTTTTCTGATGAGCCACTTACATCACATGCGCTTTTTCAACTAACGCAATTTAGAGATAAAAGCTTAAATAGGTTTTCAGTATCAGCCGTAGTTTGGCATGCCATAAATAAAGCGCCTTCAAATGTAAGAAAGTTAAACACTCCTGATAAACAACTTATTATTCAAAGTGTGCTGCAAAATTGCAGCGATGAGCAGTTATTAAAACAGTTTTCTTTAACAGGTAAAAAACAGTTAGATAATAGCCTCTCTAGTGCTTTTAAATCACTTATTGCACAATTTAAGTAACCCTAATTTTAAAAATCGTAACTCTATAAGCTATTTATTTATTTTGTTCTATCCTTTAAGCATTAATAGGTAAATAAAGTTAAAGGCATGGAATTAATAAACTTTAAAGTTGGCTGCAAAACAATTTCACTTAAAATTCTCGATATACTACTCACAGAGCGTTTTAACAACGACCTCACTACTCTGCCAAATAATAATAAAAGCTTTATTGGTGTTAAAGACTATATGGAAACGCCTACTCCGGTATTTGATTTAGGGATTATTCTAAACGGTAATTCTACAGAGCAAAGTAATAAGCACGCCTTAGAGCAACTTCGCAAGTGGCAAGAGTCACTTGAGGTTTGGTTTACTCATTTTGAAAAAAGCCTGACAAAAAACAATGCTGCCATCTCAACAAACAGTACTCAATTACATAACTTTGAAGTGTTTTATCAAGAGTTCCAAACAGATAATGAAGACTTGGAAGCCATAATGGAAAAATTTGACCAGCCATTCAAGTCACTGCTACAAACCATGGATAAAGCGACTGAAGCTAGTAGCGAAGGCAATAAAAAGCAGGTCAGTAAATATATAATCAATATTAAGCAAAATAGCTTAATGCAACTAAATCGATTATTTGAGGCCGCAAAAGAGCAAATTACACTCGACTATAAACCTATCATAGTCTTTACCACTAAAGATGGCTCAACTCCACATGTAGGGCTGTTAGTAGATAAAGTAGAGGATAACGTAGATTACAAAAAAGAAGATATTAAGCCTTTGGATAAGCTAACAGAGGTTGGCTTTGATATAGACCCACAAACTAAAAATATGATGCGCGGTTTAATAAAACTAGCCGAAAAGCACAGTGTATTAATCGACCCAAGTGCCATTTTTAGTCCTGTACGCGCAGCACAAGAAGAGGCTCCAGAAAGTGCAGCATATGGCTTATTTTAAAAACAAAGAAGCCGAGAATATTCTCGGCTAATTATTTATAACAGTAAGTTATACCGTAGCAATAATATCTTCTACAGCTAAACGAGCCTTAGGTAAGCCATGGTTCCAGTCTTCCTCTTCAAGCGGGTAACCCATAGCAAGCGCAACTTCACAAATATGGCCATCAAGCTCAGCGCTAAACTTTTCACCAATTAAGTCTGGGTCTACACCCTCCATAGGAGTAGAAGCTATGTTTAAACGCGCTAGAGTATGCATTATATTACCTAGCGCTAAATAAACTTGCGCTTTAGTCCAACTACCGTTGTAGCCATTTTCATCTGTGTTCATTTCAGCAAATGCATATGCACCCATAAAGTTATCACGCATATCTGCTGGTAGGTGGCCTGAGCTTACCTCTACGTCAACACGCTTCGAAAACTTCTCTTTAGTGAACTCAGGGTCATAAGCAAGTAAAAGCGTGTGAGATGCCTCTTTAGCGTGGTGTTGGTTAAACTGGTGCTTATTAGCGAATGTATCGTGTAAACGGTTCTTACCTTCTTCACTTTCTACTAGAACAAATTTCCAAGGTTGAGAGTTAATTGAAGAAGCAGACAGACGAATAGCTTCTTTAATTACTTTCAGATCTTCTGCTGAAATACGTTTAGCAGAATCATATTTCTTCGCAGTATAACGATTATGTAAGTCTTTAATGATTTGATGAGACATTCTCTTCCCCGTCGTGATGTAAGTATGTAATACCAATCCGCATAATTAAGTGATCTATTTTGAGGGCGGATAAACGTGTTGATAGCAAGGCAAAAAACTCGCTATTTAGTTGTTCTAAATGAGAATTTTTTAACGCAGATAGCGACACGTTTAGCCCCTGAAAATGATTAAGTATTATTGCGGATTGGTATAAATACAAGATGCAGCTAGTTTAATTGCTTAAAGAGCATTTGATAATAAGCAATAAAGTTAAAAGACTTTATAAAAAAAATTGATAATAAAAAAGAGACCAAGTGATCAACAGATCATTTAAAGTATTATTATGCTTTCACCATGTGAAATCTGGTTAGGGATAAGAGTGTAGTGGAGATAAGGATATGCAAAGGAGCCTACGAATGAGTCCAGCATGGGCTCTTGGCTTTTACTAAACTCCAGACAGCAAAAAACCCGTCACATTGCTGTAACGGGTTTCTTTAATTTAAAGCCTGGTAATGTCCTACTTTCACATAGCAAATGCTACACACTATTTGTCTCAGGGCGGCCTTGTGCGGGGCTCGCCTTCGAGCTGTGTTGTTTGATGTATAGGAATACAAAGCCGTGGAGTACAGGATGTACGAGAGCGGCCACTACTGATTTTGGTATGGGCTCATAGCTATTTACTAAACCCCAGACAGAAAAAAACCCGTCACATCGCTGTAACGGGTTTCTCTTATTTGAAGCCTGGTAATGTCCTACTTTCACATAGCAAATGCTACACTATCATCGGCGCTGTTTCGTTTCACTACTGCGT
>NZ_PNCW01000020.1:0-12751 GCF_005886985.1 Pseudoalteromonas sp. S3178
AATGCGGCTTAGTATTTTTTCGTTACATATAATCGCAGTAAGTTCGCATCTAAAAATGAAAGTCAGCCTAAATATCTAGCCCTTCAATAATTTTAGTAATTGTTCGAGCTTTTTGTGACTAAGCTCTCCCATTTGCTCGCTATTGCTTAGCGCATAAATAACGCCTTCATACTCGGCGCAATTTATATCATCTCGCGATTCAATTACATTTGCCCACAGCTCCAAATCGTCAATATCAATTTCTTTATTTAAACAACGCGTAAGTACGTCAATTAGTATAGGTTTTGTGAGTGTGTACAGATAGGTTTGATTGTTCGAAGAGTTTGAAACAATCACACTAATGGCGTTATCTCTTTGCTCGCCAAATGTAATAAATTCGGCCAATGCTTTTTGTATATTCATAATATTTGTTATTCTTGCTGCTCTACTGTTAATAAGACCTAAAATGACCCAAATAAACTGCAGCCAATGTAATACAACGCTTAACTGTAATGTAAGTGATATAACCGCATGTTGGTGTAACCAGTTACCCGCTATTTTACCGCTAGATAGCAGTGCAACAAGCTGTTTATGCACTCGCTGTACGCTTAGTAAAATTAATGTTTATTTGGAAAGTATTTATACCCAACCAATTAAAGCTCAAATTGAATTTGCTAAAAAGTTTAGAGGTAATGACAATTTAATAGAAGGGCTAGATTACACCATGCAAAATGGCTATATGGTATTCAGTAAATGGTTTTTTTTAAAACGGGGTACTTGCTGTAAAAATGGTTGTAAAAATTGCCCATACGGCTATAAAAAATAAAAAGAGCCGATTAACTAAAACAACCCTTTTATAAGAGCTTGCATTCATCTACAGCTATTCAATACTGCCTGTTTCTATTGGCAGTGAATCACTTGCTCCCCATTCGCTCCACGAACCATCGTAAACGCTTAGGTTGTTATATCCACATTCATCAGCAAGCAGAGCTAGTACGCAGGCTGTAATACCTGAGCCACAACTAAATTGGAGTTGTTGAGTATCTCCGGCTACTTCATTAAATTTAGCCTTGAGTTCATCAATAGGTTTAGGCTCACCTTTATTTAATAAATCGGTGAACGCTAATGAACGACTATTAGGGATATGACCACTTCGCATTCCCTTTCTAGGCTCGGGGTCTTCTCCCGTAAAGCGCTTATAGGCACGTGCATCTAACATTAACGTACTTGTATCATCTATGCTGTGAAGCACTTGCTGCTGATCAATAAAATAACCCGGCGCTAAATTAGCAACAAAGTTACCTTTCTTTGTTGGAATACGATAAGCGCTTTGGGTGCTGTAACCGCATTTAAGCCATTTTTTTAAGCCACCGCAGAGCACTTTGACATTATAAAAGCCCATAGCCTTTAGCATCCACCACGCTCTAGCAGCACTAAATAAATCATCTTGTTCATAAACAACTATAAACGAATCGTCATTTACACCTGCTTTTTGCATTACTTGAGTAAATTGCTCACTGCAGCATAGGGTGTTAGGTATAGCGCTGGTAGTATCTGCAAGCTCGGTTTTAATATCAAAACGCTGTGCACCTGGCAGTACTTTATCTACTTTATAAGTCCCTAAAACACCGGGGCGCAACATGCCTGCATCAAAAATAATTAATGCAGGATCATCAAGTTGTTCATGTAGCTGCTGGCAGGTTATTAAGTTTTTCATTTTATTTTTTTTGTTCAATTTTATCTAAAACGTTACGCAACTTAGTACTTGATGTATGTGAGGTGTAAGAAAAATAACAAATTTCAACATTGAACTTAGCAAAATCTGCTTCTATTTTTTTCCATTTTTCAGTCCCTTTCCAATCATCACCTACAAACATTTTATCAAACTTTAAATTGTTCCAAGCTTCTTCTTTGTCGTAATTAACCTGAGGGACAACCTCATCTACAAATTTTATAGCTTCAACTATTTCCATACGTTCTTGAAAAGGAATAACTGGCTCTTTATTTTTAGCCGACATACTTAATTCATCTGTAGTTACACCTACAATTAAATAGTCACACTCTAGTTTGGCTCTTTTTAGAATATTTAAATGACCAATATGAAATAGGTCAAAAACACCCGTGGTATATCCAATTTTTTTCATTTATAAAACCTAGTTATTATCTGAGTTTTAAGTCCTTTTATAAATTTAATTACGTCCGAACTTTGATTGTAATAATTAATTATTTTCCATCAGGTATTGTACGATTCTCTGACTGGCCTTACCGTCAACTTTTCCGGCTAGTTTTTCAGATAAAGACAACCTGATATTAGCTAAACTCTCTGGTTCAGCGAGTTGTTGCTCTACTATTTTTTTCAAACCTTTATACTTTTTAGCATGTACGGCCAAATTAGCATATTCACCATAATCGCGATCCATTCGCTTTTTAAATCGATATGAGAATATTCCTCTGTAGCCCCATCTTAACTTTAAAAAGTCACACCAAATAACGGGCTTGTTTAACAAAGCAAATTCAAATAAAGCAGACGAAGCATCACTAATTAATAAATCAGCTTTATCTAAAAAGGGCACTAAAGAATAATCTTCTACTTTTGCCAAATATACATTTGGATATGTAGCCCAATGCTCGAGCAATTTCACGTGCTTTTTATAACGTTCTTTACTAATAGAAAAATAGTGAGGTTTTATTAAGATGTTGTAATTGCCAAAATGTTCCGGCCAATTTTTAGGAAATAACTCTAAACTACTCGGATAAAAGGTTGGAGCATAGAGAAGTGTTTGTTTTTCATCACTAAAGTTATTAAGTTCTAAAGCACCATCAATTTTTTCATTGTTAAAAATAGGGTCTAATTTACAAAAGCCTACGTCAATAAATTTATCATCAGGGTACATAGACTCTAAACGAGCAAGCCTGTATGCCCCCTCAACAAACCTAACTGTCATCGCTTTGTTTGATTTAGTGTAATAACTTGATTTAGGACCAATCCCATGCCCAAGCTGTGCACTTTTAGACACTTTATGTAATCGTTCTAAGTAACTAAAGGAATTCGCAAAAAAGACCCAATCAGCCTTTTCTTGCTCATAAAAATCCATCGCCTGGTGCTGATCATCAACCCATATATGATCTAGATTATAATCATCTATAACACGTTGGATTAAATGCTTATGGCTATTTTTATAAAATACAAATTTACTTTTGATGCCTTTCTCGGAGAGTTTTTTAAAAACAGGAACATATTGAGGTAAGTAATAAAGGCTTTGTGTGTCAAAAATTACATTCATATTTAATCACTATTATTTTTATTTATATTCTACCTCGAAAATGGCATAACAAAAACCAAGTACCTATATTTTTATAATTTCACTGCGTAAAGGGGCCATTCGAGAAAGGATCTCATTTTGTAAATTATGGTTTATATTTTGCTCATTCATAGCATTTATTAGTAAATCCACTACATGATTAAAGTCTTTCTCTGTAATATGCATACCCGTATGAATTGCCACCATAGAGTCGCCATCGTATTCACATGGGCCTTCTACTAACATGCACATATGCGTAATAAACCCTTGCCTAAAATGCGTTATATTACTGTGCTCAAAGTAGTGTATAACTTGCTCGTCATTACCTATTTGATAAATAAAACTATCGACTATTCGAGCCAAACCGGCTTTGCCATCTAACTTTTGATAAAGCGATAGCTGCGTAGAGCTTGAACACCCGCTTAGTAAAATTATACATATAAAAAAAATGGCGACGCTTTTCATTACCAATACCCTGTAACCGATAAATACCAGCCCGTTTGATCGTCCGCACCAGCAATACTACCTAAATCAAGGTATGCCGCTGTCACACTCACATGTTTATTGGGCATCCAGGCTACAAACAGATCTTTCCAGTCTTGCTCGCCTAAATTAAGGTTATTATTTTTTTGGCGATACTCAATACCTACAGCCACTTCACGGCTAAAAAATAGTGCGGTGCTGCCTTCAAATAACACTTTACCGCTACCATTTCCCCCGCCGTAACCAAGTAAACCAAGCTGATTTGCTTCGCTATAGCGTGTGGTTACATTCCAAAACCAGTTGTAGCCGGCAATAGCCCCTAAATGTAATTTACTCGCAGCGAGGTAATAATCTGTACCGCTAGTATCTTGTGCACCTACAAGTGTTGCTACTGAGCCATCATCAAGTGATTTATGTTGTAAACCTAAGCTTAATTGTGGCCAATCGCTGTAAACTATATCACCGTATAAACGAATTTTAGCGCCCGTGATAGATTGCTCTATTTCGGTATCAAGCGCGGGTACATCAAATCGTTGCTGAGCATAGCTAAGCTCTATTCTATTAAATAAATTAAGTTGTGCACCGCACACATCGAGTGTGTAATCAGTTACATCTGCACGGCTACAAAAACCATTTACCGAAAACTCATCTTCGCTTGCGTAACCGGCTAGCTGTGCCCACGGAACTATACCACCGCCGCCACTGCCTTCAATTTGAGAAACACCCGGTGTGGCCAACAGCTTTCCATCACTCGCGAGGCTAGAAAAGCTAGTCGCTAGAAGCAACCCTACCAATAAACACTTAATTCTTTTCATAATATTCCTTTAGCCACTCTTCTAAGAGGTCTGCTTTTAAAGGTCTACTTAGGTAATAACCTTGCGCATGGTCACATTTCATTTCTTTAAGTAGATTTAATGAGTCTAAAGTTTCTACGCCCTCAGCCACCACCGAAAACCCCAATTGATGGCCTAACGTGATGGATGATTGCACTATAAATTGATCTTTTTGAGATTCATCTAATTTTAAAATAAAGCACTTATCTAATTTTAGCTCATCAATAGGTAACATTTTTAATCGCCCAAGTGATGTTTGCCCCACACCATAATCATCAAGCGATATTTTTACGCCAATCTCTTTTAAGTTTTGTAGCGCTTTTATGCCTTTTTCTTCATTTTCGATCATATCGCGCTCGGTAAGCTCAATTGTGATCAAACTAGGTGTTACGTTATGCTTTTTAAGAGTACGGACCAGCGCTGAATGAAAACCCGGAAATGCAATATCTTGTGCTGATACGTTAATAGCCGCTTGCAAATTAATGCCTTTATTTTGCCAATCAGCAACTTGAGAAACCACGGTATTAACCACCCAAGCTGTTAGTTCAACAATAAGCCCCGACTGCTCTGCTAAATCAATAAATAACTCAGGGTTTACCCAACTGCCATCTTTACGCTGCCAGCGAATAAGTGACTCTACTTTATCTATTTTTTGGGTAACCATATGTAGTTTAGGCTGATAGGTCATAAACAGCTGCCCATCGTCATCACTTATAGCCTGCTTTAGTTCATCAAGCATAATTAAACGCTCTAAGTGCGCTTCGTCTTCACCATTTTTGTAATAATGTATATTTTCTTGGTTATTAGCTGCGCTTTCTACTGCAATAAGTACACGGCGCATTAAATCGTCACTTGCCATTCCTTGTGCAGGGTACTGCACAATTCCCGCGCTAAAACGTAAGTTAATTTTTAGCTTTTGAATGGTATAGCAAGCCTGCAACTGAGCCATTAAGCCTACAATGCCGCTTTTTTGATCCCGCGCTGCCCCAGTGGGAAATACGGTTAAAAACTCATCCCCGCCAATACGAGCATGAAAGCCACCTAACTCATCTGAGAACTCGCTTATTCTGCAAGCCACAGCTTTTAAGCAATCATCACCAATACGCGGGCCCAGTTTATCGTTAATATGGCGCAGGCCTTTTATATCAATCGCAACTAACGTGTATTCGGCTTTTGCATCAAGCTCATCATCAAGTACTTCAAGCATAGCCGAGCGATTATAAAAACCGGTAAGAGAATCATGACGAGCCTGAAAGCTAATTTGTTGCTCACGCTCGTTTATATCGTTACCCATGCTATCGAATGCGGCAACTAAGGTGGCTATTTCTGTACTTTGCTTTTTGCCTTTAAACTCAAAACTATAATTACCTTGCGCAAATTGCTTAGCTATTACAGCAAGCTGAGATAACGGCGTGGTTAAATTACTTGCAAATAAACTGCTGGTTATTACCCCTACAAACATCGTTAAAATAGCTAAAATAATGAGTGTAAAAAGCAGTTTTTCGAAGTCTTTATAGCTTTGCGTTAAATCGGCACTTAATAAAATAATAATAGGTTGGCTAGCTAACGAGGCCAGCTCTATATCTAAATTTCGATACACTAAATACTCGCCAAAAAAGCGCGTTGTAGTAACTGTATTAAAATAAGAAACCGGTTCAAATGGGGTTGGACGCTCAGCCAAAGAACTAATAACAATATTCTCAGCACGGCCTATAAAGCTTACGTCCATTCCGGTTAAGCTTTTTAGCTCATTAGCCACACCGTCATCTATTTTAAAGCCCACTAAACTATAAGCCACCGTACGCGGTGCTCTAACTGGTAGTAAAATAACTTGGTAAAGCGCATTGTTAAGTACCACAAAGCTCGACTCTTCTGGCGCACTTAATAACTCTTGCATTAAAGGTTGTAAATTATCCGCAAAAGCATCTTCGTTAGTATTAGCCGAAATTAACTTACCCGACAAATCAAGCAGTAACATTAGCTCGGCATCAATACGCTGGCTATGGTTAAACAGCACACTACTTATTGTGCCCGCATCGCGTGTAGCAACCGCTTGTTTAAAGCCAAAGTCGGAAGTAAGCACCTTTGCAGCCGTTAGCAGTAAGCTTTCTTTAGATTTTAGATATTGCTTATAAACACTTTGTGCAACATTAATATCTTGATTTACTTTCTCTTCTTGAAACTTACTTGTAGACCACCAAAAACTGAGCAAACTGACCAAAGTGGTTAATAACACTAAGCCTACACATAAAATGGTTATACGGTTTCGTAAACTATTAGTCATTACCTACCTTAAATTTACTGCCAAACGTATTTCGAGGAGCGGGGGATGAAGTATTTACAGTGACTACCAACTGCTTTTGAGAGTTAATTGTTATAATTTTTTTATTCTCCAGCGGTGCTGTTTGAAGAGGATGCCATACACTCACTTGCGCAGGTAAAGTGCCTAACGTAAGGCTAACCATCCCTTTTTTATCGCTTTTATATACACTTTCGCTGCTAGC
Organism: Pseudoalteromonas sp. S3178; assembly: GCF_005886985.1. Taxonomy (NCBI): domain Bacteria; kingdom Pseudomonadati; phylum Pseudomonadota; class Gammaproteobacteria; order Alteromonadales; family Pseudoalteromonadaceae; genus Pseudoalteromonas; species Pseudoalteromonas sp. S3178. The sequence goes on from NZ_PNCW01000020.1 coordinate 7,102, forward strand.
AACATAAATATAGCCCACCATAGAGTCGTGAATATTACAGCCTAAAACAACAACACCTTGCTGATTAAACGTTATTGGCTCTTTTGGTTGGCCAGAATATAACCTTAGCTGAAAAGGCTTAGCTTGTGAAAAAGAATACACATGATGGCGAATATTATCGCTGTTAGGAAAGTTAACTTGCTGGCCTTGTTGTACTACTAATAACTCAGGTAAAAACTGCTTATGAACCTGATCCATTACTGCAAGGGGTAATGTTTTTGATGCTGAATGAGTGCTTGCATTAATTAGCTCAACAACCGCGCCCGATAGTTTTTGGCCGTGCTGATCTTCTATTACTAAGTTTATGTCCGCACTTGAGGCAAACTGACTGTAAAACAAACCTATAGCTAAAAAATAACTATATTTTGCATATTTTTGCAATGCCCGCTTAAACATAACAACACCTAAACATTAATGTTAGGTTAAGTTAATTAGAGACGAGCACTAATTGCAAGAATTATAGCCCAGTAACTAAAAATAAAAACTGGGCTAACTCGTTATTACATACTTTAGTATTGTTATTTTACAATAAGGCCGTAATCGGCATCTAAAATATCAATCACTTCTTGGCGAGGATCTTCAGGTATTACAATATCTTTACCTACAATTTTACTTGCTATGCCTACATAAGTATTCGACACTTCAAGCATAACAGCCTCTGGTAAAATGTAATCTTTAGCGAGTTGCTCGCGCTCGTCCATACGATCTTTGTTTAATAACACGTCACTTTCTGGCACGTTAGAAATTAATAACTGACGAAATCCCTCTTTAGAGTTTTCAACTATTTTGCCATCGCGGTAAGCCGCTTCATCCCATATGCGCGAAGAGTCAGGCGTACCTACTTCGTCAATATAAATAAGTTGTTGTGCGCCGTTTAAGTCCTCTACATAGCCAAACTCAAATTTTGTATCTACAAAAATTTGATCAAGCTTTGCCAACTCATCACTAATTAACTTAAAGCCCTCTACCAATAGCTTTTCGTATTTAGTTACGTCATCAGCCGATTTAAAATTAAATACATCTAAGTTATTAGTGATGTTAGCACGGGTAATATTCACATCATCAACAGGTGGAATATCGGCAACACCTTCAATTATGCCTTTGGTTGAAGGAGTAATAAGTACATCATCAAGCTTTTGGTTAGCCTTTAAACCCTCTGGTAAATCTATACCGCAAAAATTACGTGTGCCTTTTGCATAGTCGCGCCACATACTGCCGGTAATATATTGGCGTGCAATGGCCTCTACTTTAACAGTACTTGCTTTGCGTACAATCCATACATACGGATGCGGAATATCAACAATGTGATTACCCGCAAGGCCTGCTTTATCGAATAATTTAAACCAATGAGATGCAACTGAATTAAGCGCGATACCTTTACCCGGCACGCCGTTTAAACCATTTTCGCCTTGCCAAATACAATCAAAAGCAGAAATACGGTCTGAAATAACCATAATTGCTAACTCAGTACCTTGAGGCACTTTGTAGCCTTTATCTTTAATGAGTCGTGCGCTGTCTTCGTCTGTTAGCCAATAAACCGAACGAACTTTACCGCTATGTACTTCACCTTTAGTGCGAATGGGTAAATCATCGTTTACGTCTAAAACTTTATAGCTAGTCATGCTATCTCCGGGGTTAGGGATGCTCAATGAGCAAAGTATGGTATGGGGTTATAAGCGCTATATAATAAATCAGCCTACCCTAAAGCTCAATCAGCACTGAAAACTAAATAACCTGAACTCTGGTTAAGAGACTCACTAACACATTGAATTATGGTGATATTTAAATTTATTTTCTCTAGCCAGAGATTTTCAATGAAAACAAGGCGAATTTACGCGTCAATAGCTGGCCTATTGCAAGTAAATTCAACGCAGCTTGCGCTGAAAATAGCTGCTAGAGATAGGTTTATTATCCAGAGCTGAGGTTAAATAACCACGCAATATTTATATGGCTGTAATAATGCGGTAAACTCAGCGTGCTAACCAAAGGGGTGCCGCTTGAATTACTTATCTGCTACTAAAAATAAAAAGTACTTGATGTATATTTCTCAAAATTACTCATACGCTATTTTAAGACCTTTGCAGGCGCAAATTTTAGCGCACGGAGGTGAAGTGCGTTGGTTTTTAGCAGGTAGTGAGGTAAACCCTAGTTTTTTAAGCTCAGATGAGCAGCGATTACATACAATTAGTGATGTAAGAAGCTGGAAGCCAGATATAACGTATATTCCGGGTAATATTGTACCAAGCTTTATTCCTGGTAAAAAAGTAGCTGTTTTTCATGGCTTTAATTCAGAAAAGCGTAGCTCTGAAGGAAACAGAGGTCACTTTACCATTAGAGGCTGCTACGATTTATATTGTACGCAAGGTCCTAACACCACTGAGCGCTTTACAGAACTTGCTCTGCAGCATGGTTTTTTTAAAGTAACCGAAACAGGTTGGCCCACCTTAGACCCTTTATTTAGCGACTCACAAAGTAACCCATATAGTAGTAACGACCCACGGCCTACATTACTTATTTGCTCTACTTTTTCACGAAAGCTTTCACTGGCCCCTAAATTATACGAACAAATAAAACGTTTTAGTGAGCAAGGTAAATGGCGAATTTTAATGCAGTTCCATCCAAAAATGCCAAGCGAATGGGTTGATAAATACAAAGCGTTAAGTAATGAAAATTTAACCTTTATAGAAACAGACAACGTATTACCCTTACTCAAAGCTGCTGATGTAATGCTGTGTGATACATCATCAATACTATTGATGTTTTTACTCCTTAGAAAACCAGTAGTCACTTTTTGCAATCAAAAACCTATGCCTCACTTACTTGATGTAACGCAAGCCGATGAAGTAGAAGCCGCTATAGAGCATGCATTAACAAAACCTAAAAACTTAATGCAACATATTGAAAGCTACTGCCAAGAGCTTCACCCATACACCGACGGCCAATCAAGCCAAAGGGTGCTAAATGCAGCAAATGAGTTTTTACATAAAAACGAAAAACTAAAACCTAAACCTCTTAACCTTTTTAGAAATTTAAAAATGCGAAAAGAGTTCAACTTTTGGGGTTGGTAAATCCAAGTAAAATGATTAGTCTTAATAACGTTACCTTTAAATGGCATAAAAACGACCCTGTACCCACGCTCAATATACCTACCCTAATAATAAATAAAGGTGAGCATGTTTTTTTGCATGGCCCTAGCGGCTCGGGTAAATCAACATTATTAGCACTACTGGCAGGTATTAATACCGCCACCAGCGGCGATGTTTTAATATTAAGTCAAAATTTAAATACACAAAGCAACACCAAGCGAGATGCCTTTAGAGCAGATCATATTGGTTATATTTTTCAAAACTTTAATTTGCTCCCTTATCTATCACCAATCGAAAATGTAACGCTTGGCTGTGAGTTTTCAAAAAGCCGACAGCAAAAGGCCTTAAAACAGCAATCTGAGCCTAAACCTTCATTACAAAAAGAAGCCGTACGTTTACTAAACGCATTAGGGCTTAGTAAGCAGTACCATAACAAAGATGTAGCCACATTAAGTATTGGCCAACAGCAGCGTGTTGCAGCAGCCCGCGCATTTATAGGCAGCCCAGAGCTCATTATTGCCGATGAGCCCACCTCAGCACTTGATGCTAATAACCGCCAAAACTTTATAAAGCTATTGTTTGAACAAGCAAAGCTCTCCAGCAGTACTTTAGTGTTTGTAAGCCACGATGAAAGCTTAAAACCGCTATTTGATCGTGCTATTGATCTAATGAGCTTGCAGGAGCCACTATGATCCTTACTAAACTTGCCTACAAAAGCTTATTAAATCGTCGTGCAAGCGTATTACTCACGCTTTTTACCATCGCTATAAGTGTAATGCTGCTTTTAAGTATTGAGCGCATACGAGTTGATGCAAAAAGTAGTTTTAGTAATACTATTTCAGGTACCGATTTAATTGTGGGAGCGCGAACCGGTGATATACAGTTATTGCTTTCGTCAGTATTTAGAATTGGCCATACAAATAATGGCGTAAGCTGGCAAAGTTATGAGTACATTACTCATCAACGAGGCGTTAAATGGAGTATTCCTATAAGCCTTGGCGATAGCCATAAAGGCCAAGCAGTACTTGGCACAACTCTTGACTACTTTGAACATTATCAATTTGCTAAAAAACAGCACTTAACCTTTAACCAAGGACATGCTTTTTCTGCTATTAACGAAGTAGTATTAGGAAGTGATGTAGCAAACCGCTTAAATTATAAATTAGGTGACCAAATAGTCATATCTCATGGTATGGGCAATACCAGTTTTCATCACCATAAAGACAATCCTTTTAAAGTTACCGGCATTTTAAATGCCACTGGCACGCCAGTTGATAAAACCTTACACATACCACTGGCCGCAATTGACTTAATACATGGAGGCTCTACTCATAACGAACACGATGAACACGATGAACACGATGAACACGATGAACACGATGAACACGATGAACACGAAAAGCATAGTGACTTAACAGGGCAGCCTAAACAAATTACCGCTTTTTTAATGGGCTTCGACTCGCCTTTATACACGCTACAAATTAGGCGCAATATAAATCAATATAAAAAAGAAGCACTGCTAGGCATTATGCCAACTGTAACGCTTAAAGAGCTGTGGCAAATGTTAGCAATAATCGAAAAAGTATTACTGTTGTTTTCGGGTGTTGTCGTGCTGGTTAGTTTATTAGGTATGCTTACTACGCTGCTGGCTAATTTAAACCAACGACGACGCGAACTTGCCATATTGCGCTCCGTAGGTGCTCGCCCATGGCAGTTATTTACGTTAATAAGTATTGAGTCACTTTTTACTACCTTGCTTGGGTGCATTGTAGGCAGCGCACTTTATTACTTAGTTATGCTTTTAGCTAGTAGCTACTTACAAAGCCACGCAGGCATAAGCGTAAACATAGACATGCTCTCTTACTATGAACTCACCTTAATAGGCGTTATTATGGCAGCTGGTTTTATTATTGGTTTAATACCCGCCACCCGCGCTTACTTTTACTCACTCAGCGATGGCATGAGTATAAAAATATAATTTTTAGGTATCCCATGACGTTTTTTAAAACAGTAGTTAATTACAGCTTATGCATTAGCTTATTATTTATAAGCTTTATTAGTAATGCCAACCCGCCAAAAGAGATTTTTTGGGAAGACTTGATTCCTAAAGGCCATATACAAATAGATACACAAGCTCAGGCCAATCATGAAGGCAGTGAGCAAAATTGGGTGCAACCCGATTTAGATGCACCAGTAGTAAAAGCGCTCGATGGACAATCAGTTAGTTTACCTGGCTTTGTAGTACCGCTAGAAGGCGATAGCGAAGTGATCACCGAGTTTTTATTAGTGCCATACTTTGGCGCGTGTATTCACGTACCACCACCACCGCCAAACCAAATAGTACATGTAACAATTAAAGGCGGCGTACCTATCGACAGTTTATACGACGCTATAGTAGTAACAGGTATTATAAGTACGCAAAGCTGGTCAGGCGAAATAGCCCAAGTAGGATATAAAATGAAAGCGGTAGGCGTAGCGCCGTTTGAATTATAAGTTCAGTGGTTAGTGGTCAGCGGTCAGCGGTC
>NZ_PNCW01000200.1:0-238 GCF_005886985.1 Pseudoalteromonas sp. S3178
GCTGCATAATACCACCACTGAAACAATTACCCCCTATGGCGAAATAGATACAGAGTTATCCCGCTGGTTAAAGCAGGCAGCGCATCTGGCTCGAGTAGAGCGCGCTCATACACTCGCGATAACTGGTAAAGAGTTATCAGAACAGCAATTAGAGCAGCGATTTATAGCCCGTACTAAAGATTGGTCTCAAGTTAGGCCGGAATGGGGCCTTGCCAACAATGCAGCATTTGTGGTCGCG
>NZ_PNCW01000201.1:0-259 GCF_005886985.1 Pseudoalteromonas sp. S3178
AAACGATTGCAGTCGCGAGTGTAGAATGTGGTTTATTGCCTTTGAGTCAGCACAGTATGTTCTCCTTACCATCACTATCGTATCATGGCTATGAAGGTTTAGCGGTGAATATGGATGAGAAAAAGCGCTTGCAAGATGACTTAGGTACAACCAATCATATGCTGCTGGTGAACCACGGTGGTTTAACTGTTGGACCATCGGTAGGCGATGCCTTTATGCGTTTTTATGACTTACAGCGTGCATGCGAGATTCAAGTTGC
>NZ_PNCW01000202.1:0-300 GCF_005886985.1 Pseudoalteromonas sp. S3178
AGGCCCCTTTGTCGTCTGTCGCGGTTAGCTTAAATGTTAGCGTGGTCGCTTCATTGATGTCAGGCGCACGAAATTCGAGCGTTTCGCTAGTGTTGTTTGTTAGCTCAACAGTTGTACCTGCTGTCTGCTCCCAAAGCAAAGTTTCAATCGCACCATCTTCATCAGTTACGGTCGCAACGGCTGTGATTGAGTCTCTTTCCATCGCAGTAATTGGTGCTATGGTCGCAATTACTGGTGCTTTATTTGTTGATGCGACGGGTGTATCGCTTTTGTCACTGCCACTACCGCCGCAAGCTGCTA
>NZ_PNCW01000203.1:0-214 GCF_005886985.1 Pseudoalteromonas sp. S3178
ACCCTGAATATCTCAGAAGCAGCAGACGGCCTGATACTAGCCTGGGAATATAATACTGATTTGTTTGAGGCACAAACCATCGAACGTATGGCGGGACATTTTGAGGTTTTGTTGTCCTCCCTTTTAACGTCCCCTGAATTGGATGTCTATGCCCATGAATTGGTGACGCCACAGGAGCGTGAGCTGTTACTGAATACCTGGAATGATACCGCAG
>NZ_PNCW01000204.1:0-437 GCF_005886985.1 Pseudoalteromonas sp. S3178
CAATGGGAAAAAATAAAAGGTTGAAAATATAAGGGGTCCGGCATTCCAAAATGAGCGCCGTTTCTCAACTAGGGTAAATTCTGTGGTAATGGACACAAGCTTCTCTGATTCACTCTTTTTATTATTATTTACGTTTAAGCGCAGAATGTTGAGTGACAAGTGTCAACAATCTTGTCATCTCAAAGCGATTAAATGATAGACTGCTAAAAAACAGTTCTAATACTCAATATGCGCCCACAACAATCCGCTTTGCTCTCGCTCCATAGTGCCGTTTTATTATTTGGTGGAACAGCATTATTTTCAAAATTAATTTCACTCTCAGCACTGGATATCACCGTTTACCGTACCGCCGTTGCTTTCGTTGTGCTACTCCTCTTACTCAAAATACAACGGCAGCCGATAAAATTAAGACATAAAAAAGATTATCTAACGGCTTT
>NZ_PNCW01000205.1:0-263 GCF_005886985.1 Pseudoalteromonas sp. S3178
ATGCATCTAGCAAGCGTAAATCCGAACAGACTTGTTTTCTGGTATCATCGTCTTCACATGGGTCAACTTTTTTGCTTGAAACAGGGTTGCTATATGCAAAATCACCATCTTCCATCACAAAGTCATAGAAATACATGAAACGAGTGAATAAACCATAGTTATCTTTGGTAATCGCTAAATCATGGGTACCTTTTAACAGCTGAGAGAAAGTATCTCCAGAGTCAAAATTTAGGTTACCGGCATCACCATTATTTGAATAGGCA
>NZ_PNCW01000206.1:0-439 GCF_005886985.1 Pseudoalteromonas sp. S3178
TTAGCTGACCATTTAGTACTGCATAATTTGTACTTTCTATGTGTGAACAATTACTTAAAGGCAAAGCACTATCAAGAAACTGACGTGCAAACGCCATCACTTTGAAGCCTCGTACAGGGTTATACTCTGGGGTTTTCTCCGCTCCTTCGTCTTGCGAAAGCACATCAGTGCCATACAAAGCATCATATAACGATCCCCAACGAGCATTCGCTGCGTTCAAAGCAAACCGCGCATTATTCACCGGCACCACCAATTGCGGACCAGCCATCAATGCGATTTCTGGATCAACATTTTCTGTATCAATGCTAAACTTTTTAGGCGGGGTGACTAGGTAACCAATATCTTGTAAAAATGTCCGATACTTATGGCTGTCCCATACAGGGTTTTCTCGGTGATATTCATCAATTTCTTTTTGTAGATTAGCCCGCTTACTTAACAG
>NZ_PNCW01000207.1:0-295 GCF_005886985.1 Pseudoalteromonas sp. S3178
CATTCGCGCGGCCAGCGTCTTATTACCTTCTACTGATTCTAACGTTTGATAGATCAATTCTCTTTCTACTTCTTCAATCGTTTTACCTGGCTTCATTTCAGGCGTTGGTACTTGAATCGCATTTGCTCTGCTTGAAGTGCCCACCTGCGGTGGAATTGAAGCGCGATTTAACTGCGCATGCTCCACCATGCGTTTCGCCTGCGCGAATGGTGAAGCGAAGTTCGCATCAAATACTAAGCTATGGTCATCGTGATCTGCCATAATATAGGCACGATGAATTGTGTGCTTGAGTTCA
>NZ_PNCW01000208.1:0-330 GCF_005886985.1 Pseudoalteromonas sp. S3178
CCAAGGCTTGATCCGGTTTTCGCTTAGTGTTGTGGCTGTGGTGGGAAGTTAGCCAGCAACTCCGAAATGGTTTTGTTAATTGACGCTGTTCTTTGGTCTGGTGATTGGTTGCTACGTAAGCGACCTTCTTTTGCTCCGCGCCAAACTAGCTGGTTAGACGCTTTGTCTATCATATCGAGTACAAGCGTGCCTACTTCATATTCACGTGTTGTGGTCTGTGTTTGCCAACCAATACCCCAGTAGTTCCAACGCGCACCATACGTGGTGTGAAGCGAGTCAGATTCAATTTTTGTATCAACTGAAGCGTGATAGTTAACCAGTAAGTCAGCC
>NZ_PNCW01000209.1:0-308 GCF_005886985.1 Pseudoalteromonas sp. S3178
AAGGCTTATCTATTGCTTTTCGCAGTTGATAGATATGTGAACGAAGTGAGTCTGAATCGGTTGTATCTTCTCCCCAAATTTTATCACACAATTCAGAGCGGCTAACTGCCCTTGGATGAGCTTCCATTAATATGGTGAGTATTTGCATTGGAATAGGTTGTATTTCAATTTCTTTTTTATCTCGTTGTACTTGTTGGGTTTGTTTGTTTATTGTTAAAGGTCCAACGACTAGGGTATGATCACAGTTGATTAAGTGTCTTTGTGCTAGTGCATTGCAGCGAACCCAAAGTTCTTCAAGCGCAAATGGC
>NZ_PNCW01000021.1:0-54874 GCF_005886985.1 Pseudoalteromonas sp. S3178
TGCCCTTTGGGTTCTTTCTAGGGACTATTAACTCTTTGTTGATCGGTTTTTACTTAGCCCACTAGGTCACAAACCTCGCGCCGTGATTTAATCGCCCCTAGATTGAACAAATTTCAATCCACAAAGATAAACACGCCCTAGTAGCGAGCTAAAACGTAATTTAGTGATTAGTGTTTTTATGGCGCTGATCATGGAGTCGGTAATGGCATTTGTTACCGCTACAAACAATATTGGCTATGCGGATATGCGTTTATTTTTAAATGGTTGGGCTGAAGGGCTACTTGCTGCACTGCCTATAGGTCTTACTATAATGTTAATAATGTCGGTTACGGTAAAATCTAAATTAGTACGCTTTTTAAAAAGTTAACAAAAAGAGCCTGTAGCTCTTTTTGTTAGCAAGCTAAACACTAAATTGCGCTATTCAAAAACGGTGCAGTGCGGCTTTTTGTAGATTGCGCGACTTCGTTTGGTTTACCTTGCGCAACTATTACCCCGCCTTCGTCGCCGGCTCCTGGGCCAATATCAATAACCCAATCACTGTTACTGGCTACTTGCATATCGTGTTCAACCATAATGACGGTGTTGCCCGCATCAACTAAGCCATTTAACTGCGCCATTAGCATAGCTACATCTTTAGGGTGCAGGCCAGTGGTTGGTTCATCTAAAATATAAAGCGTATCACTGCGCTGTGTACGTTGTAGTTCAGTGGCAAGTTTAATGCGCTGGGCTTCACCGCCCGAAAGCTCAGTAGCAGGTTGGCCTAAACGTAAATAGCCAAGGCCCACTTGTAGCAGCGCATTTAGCGCACGTAAAATAGCGGGTTCATCGGCAAAAAATGTATGCGCAGACTCCACCGTTAAATTAAGTACATCGGCAATGGTTTTATCTTTATAGGTAATGTCGAGTGTTTTTTGGTTGTAGCGCTTGGCGTTACACACAGGGCAAGGCGAATACACGCTTGGTAAAAATAACAGCTCCACGCTTACAAAGCCTACGCCTTCGCAATTTTCACAGCGACCTTTTTTAACATTAAACGAAAAACGACCGGCATCGTACTTACGTGCTTTTGCCTCTTTGGTATTGGCAAACAGTTTACGTACGTGATCGAACAAACCGGTGTATGTTGCAAGGTTTGAGCGAGGTGTGCGGCCAATGGCTTTTTGATCAACCGTTATTAGTCGCTTTATGTGCTCAATGCCCCCTGTTATTTGCCCGCCGGTTGTTATATCGAGTTCTTGCTCGAGTAGCTCGGCTTCATCGGTAGGTATTTGTGGCTGCGATTTTTGCCCAAGTGCATCGTATACCAGCTCAACTAAAGCTTGGCTTACTAAACTTGATTTACCTGACCCAGATACCCCTGTAACACTTGTAATAACCCCTAGCGGAAATTCTACATCGAGTTTTTGTAAATTATTACGTCCAATACCGTTAAGCTTTAACCATGCTTTTGCGCTGCGTTGTTGTTTGTTACTTTGTTTTAAAAGCTTTTCATCATTTTTAAAAAGGTATTGGCTAGTGTGCGAGCTAGTCACTTTTTGCAAGCCTTCAACAGGGCCGCTATAAACTATATTACCGCCACGGGAGCCCGCATTTGGCCCTACATCAACCACCCAATCGGCATGTCGAATAACACTTACGTCGTGTTCAACCACAAACACTGAGTTACCAGCGGTTATTAGCTCATCTAGTGCGGCTAACAAAGCTTGTGTATCGGCAGGGTGTAAACCTGCTGAGGGTTCATCTAGTACATACACTACGCCAAATAATTTTGATCGAATTTGCGTTGCAAGCCTTAAGCGTTGTAATTCACCAGGTGATAACGATGGGGTGGTGCGTTCAAGCGATAAATACCCTAAACCAAGTTTGGTGAGTGCTTCAACGCGTTTAAGAATATCGCCTGCTATACGCTTTGCGACTATGGCTTTTTCGGGATTTGCAACGTTACTTTTAGCGGGGTTACTAGCGGCAAACTTTAACTTATCTGCCAGCTCATTGAGCGTTAATTGCGAAATTTCGCCTATATCAAGGCCCGCTACCTTAACCGATAACGACTCTTTTTTAAGCTTTTTACCTTCGCACTGCGGGCACTGTGATATTTGCATATACTGCGATACGCGCTTTTTAGTACGTGGGCTTTGAGTGCTCGCAAACGATTGTAAAACAAAGCGTTTAGCACTTGCAAATGTACCCATGTAGCTAGGGCTTTCTTCATTTTTAATAGCTGCTTGTGTTTGCTCAAGTGTGTACTCAGGAAATACTGGGACTGTAGGTGTTTCGTCGGTAAATAGAATCCAATCACGCGTTTTTTTAGGCAGAGTATTCCAAGGTTTATCAATATCGTAACCTAACGAGGTCAGTATTCGGCTTAGGTTTTTACCTTGCCATGCTGGAGGCCATGCGGCTATTGCGCGTTCTCTAATTGATTTAGTGGGGTCGGGCACTAGCAGCTCTTCGGTAACGTTAAATACACGGCCAATACCGTGGCATTCTGGGCACGCGCCTTGCGGGGTATTAGGCGAAAACGCATCGGCATAAAGTATACCTTGGCCTTTTGGGTATTCACCCGCGCGCGAGTACAACATACGTAGCGCGTTAGATATTGTAGTTACACTGCCCACAGATGAGCGTACCGACGGCACACCGCGCTGTTGCTGCAATGCAACCGCAGGTGGTAGCCCTTCAATTGAATCAACATCGGGCTCGTCTACTTGCTCTATTAATCTGCGTGCATAAGGTGATACCGAATCAAGATAACGATGCTGCGATTCAGCAAATAATGTTCCAAAGGCGAGCGATGATTTACCCGATCCCGATATACCGGTAAAAACAACAAGTGAATTACGGGGAAGATCTACATCCACATCTTTTAAGTTATGAACACGTGCGCCTCTTACTTGAATGCTGTGCTCAGGGTTTAATAAAGCCGATTGTGCATTATTAACCGCTTGGGTACTTTTAGGTGTGGTTGGCATGTAGTTTACTCCTGTTTAATAACCTTATGATTACGCGAGCCTTTCAAGATATAAACCCTACAGCAATCTCACTGAATGTGCGCTTATTCAAAATATGCATTAAATTATGATTATTGTGCGTTTACATAATAGGTAAAAACTGAGAGTATAAATTTTCAACGATTGTTTTTAAAAACACAATTTAATAAAGGGAAGTTGCACAGTGTTTAAAGCCTTAGTTTTGATTTTTATCGTGTTTTCATCGGCAGTCACTGCCAACACATCAAACACTCTTAATAGTGTATTAAATGTTGACCGTGCCATACCCAACAGTATTCATTTATCGTTTCCAAACGATAATAATATAACGCCTAAAAAATCTGACTTCACAATTTTAAATTACGTTCTTATGAGCAATAACGACGGCGAGCGCTGGGCGGTTATTACGCTAAATAATTTATCGTCAGGCAACCGCGAACTCAATCAAGATCATATATTAGCATTGTTTGCAGATGGTAGCAGATTAACGCCAATAGAATTTAAACTCGGTTTTAAAGGTAGTGAAACACAATCAGTCACCGTTTCGTTTGCTGAGCATAAGTTTCCTATTTTAAGTGTGTATTCGAGTAACGATTTGTAGTTAATACTAGAATTTAAGTGATGCAAATAATATTGCCTTGGGCTTTAGTTAAAGTTAAGGAGTTAAAGTTAAGGAATTACTATGAAATTTGAAGATGCGCAACAAAATATGAACCTCGCATATTTTGGTGGTGGAACCGGTGTATTAGTATCTGGCTTAGTTTGGTCTATAGCTGGTTTTGTTGCTTTACTGCATTCAAATCAAGTAAGCATGCTTACACTGTTTTTTGGTGGCATGTTTATACATCCATTAGCTATGCTACTTTCAAAAGCGCTTAAACGCTCTGGCAATCACGACCCTAAAAACCCATTAGGTAAATTGGCCTTAGAAAGCACTATTATTTTATTTGTTGGTTTGTTTTTAGCGTTTTACGTAGCAAAACTGCAAGCTGAATGGTTTTATCCAATCATGCTGATGATAATTGGTGTTCGCTATTTAATTTTTAACACTTTATATGGCATGAAAATCTATTGGATTTTAGGAGCTTTGCTTATGTTTTTTGGCATGGGGTGTATTGTATTAAATGCCAATTTTGTAATTGGCGCATTTATTGGCGGGATAACTGAAATACTATTTGCGATAGTAATATTTGCCCAATCGAAAGGACTGGTTTTAAAAACTGAATAACAAGCGGTCATAATGGAAAAGTTGTAGGTTATAGTAAAGGTTTTTAAAGTATTGAGTATCTGCAAATTGCATGTAGCTATTAGTCGGCTTAGAGCGAGATATAGTCGAACAAACTCGTTTTTGGACATAAACGATTTAGAACTCCTGCTCTAACTCACTGATCTAGGATTAGAAAAACTAAGCTATACTTTCCAGCAGCAATAAGCAAGACCTGACACCGAGGGAGAACGAGGGCAGGCTAATCGAGTCCGTTTTTTTGCATCTAAAGACTCAAACAACTACATAGATCAATCTAACCCTTCGCGAGTTAAACTTTGAATAACATATAGTTAGTATCAGTGGTAACATGTAATTACTACCAGTTGCACAGGTGTACCCATCATGAGCTTTCATTTAAATACTTTTCTTAAAAATCAAATTCTAGATGATAATCTCTCTTACCTATATCTATTGTCTCTGATTAAAAAGCAGAAAGGCAAAAAGCTGACAAAAGCAATTTATTCAGAGCTTGATGACATAGATAAGTTAAAAAGAAGAGTAATAAGGCAGGTAGAAAGGTACAGGCAAATTGTGGACCAAAATATGGCTTTAGAACGTGACGGATCCAATTTAGTCCTGACGCCACTGAAGTCAATACAAGTCAAAAACTTTAGAGGCTTCTCTTCACTCAACGACAATGATCAAGGGACATTAATCCCATTTAGTAAGGGGGTTAATGTCTTTTTTTCACCAAACGGTGGAGGAAAAACATCATTATGTGAGGCTATCGAATATAGTCTCACGGACAATTTAAAAGAAGCTAATCGTAGGAACACACCATTAAAAAACTACATAAAGAATGGTGGAGCACCAAGCATTATCTGCAAGTTAGTCAATGGAGTCGTCCCTAAGTCGCCATTTTGGAATAGTTGTTTTATTGATAGGAACAGGCTACAAGAGTTTTCGCTATTGGGTTCAAAGGATACTAACGTTAAGCAAACGGATGTTCTTGCTACATTGTTTGAACTCGAAGAGGTTGATGACATTGTAAATGGAATGGTTAAGCCAGCTTCATTCAAAGCTGAAGAGTTTATTCGAACCTCTGGCCAAGAGCGTTATGAAGGGGTTAGTCAAAACCTAGCTGATAAAAGGCGCTTGAGAAAAACAAAGATTGATGAAATCCAAGAAGAACAACAGCTCTTAGCGAAACTGTTTGGGTTAGAAAAATATGATAGTGCTCATATAGTAACAAGGAAGAACTATTTTGATAGGTTGAAGAAACACCTAATGTTAAGTACCCAGAAATTTGAAGTTGCTAGTGAAGAGATCAAACTAGACTCCTTGAGTAAATATATTAATTCAATTGCTTGGCTAATTGAATTATTAGCAAGTAGAGGGAACCTTTTAGCAACTCACGCTAGTAAAGTTAATTACAAAGATTTGTATAAGGCTATTCAAAACTTCGGTGATATGTCTGATATTGAGAACTGTCCAACTTGTGAAACACCAATTAAAGATGTTCAAAAACATCCGAAGCAGGTTGCTGAAGACGAGTTGCCGAAGCTAGAGTTTTTAGAGCAGGCATCCATAACCTGCAAAAAGATAGAGCATCAATTACAAGAGCGTATAACTGTTTCCTCTGCCTACCTACAAACATACTTAGAACTAAATCGGGATACTCTATCGGAAGATTTGGTTTTCGCAATTGATAGTGTTTTATCATCAAACAAGTCCGATTCAGCCGAGTATTTAACACGATTATCAGCATTGAACGAATTTTCGGCTGCGATTGAAACACTAAATGATGAGATTAGAGCAAAAAATAAGAGGGTAGCAAATCAAGCTAAACGCCTCGAATCTCTGAACTTTAAAATTGATAAGATCGAAGAAAAGCTCAGATCTGCTTCAGTTTTTGAGACAAGTATCTCCACAAAATCTGTCACTTTATCGGAAATACACGAAGAGATAATCCGTCTTCTGACACAAAGTAAGGCTCATTCTAGTCAAATACTGCGTGACGAAGAGTTTAACGATTTTGCAAAACAGCTAGAAGATAGTTACAAGAAACTGTTTTCAGAACTTAATGAGTACAAGCGAGGAGTAGAGGCTGAAAATATAAGTGGAATAGAACTATCAACACTCAACTATTACAATCAGATCAACCAGCATGACAACCCTAATGAAATTGTGTCGGAAGTTAAATTTCAACAAAGAGGCGGTACATATAGAATTATTCTTAAGATGCAAGATGGTCGTGAAGATGACGCATTTTGTGTGTTAAGTGAAGGACATCTAAGAGGCTTGGGACTTGCCTTATTGTTATCTGTAGCAAAGAAAAATTGTCATCCAGTGATTGTTTTTGATGATGTAGTAAATGCAATTGATACTGAACATCGGTCAAACATTATAGATATGTTTAGTGAAGATGATTATCTAAAACAAGTTCAAAGGATAATTACAACACATGACAGAATGTTTTGGGAAAAGATTTCCAACAAACATAAGAGAGCAACTGATGCGGACACATTTTCAAGTCAAATATTGAAATCGACACCAAAAGGGATAGTAATACAAAACTTCGGTGTGAGTTACTCTCAAAAGGTTAAAGAAGCACTAGAGACGTACGATATTCGTCAAGCATTGGTATACTCACGAATTTGGTTTGAGACTATGGTCAATGAGTATTGCGTTAGAAATCAAATTCAAATTACGACAACATTTTCTAGCAGACAGCTCAAAAAAGACAATTGGTTGGAAATCAGCTTAGAGGCAACTTATAACGAGTTTGCGAAGTCATTGAACGGTAATGTCGATACCTTTAACTACCTGAAAAACGACCTAATAAACTGGGGTGGTCAAAATCAAGAACATCATGCATTTGATGAGTATAACTATAACTTCTCTCATGCAACGACTAGCTTAGAAGTTCAGACTATCTATGAGAAGCTATGGGTATTCGAGGCTCAGTTAAATCAAGACAAAACTATCGAGAAGTTGAACAATGAAAAAGCAGAACATGAAAGAATCAGGGAACAAACTACCCGTCAATTAGCAAATCAAGGGTTTGTTGACAATGCTGCTCAGGAGCTTGTTCAAAATTGCAGAGATCGCCTTGAGCGAGCTAATAGCGAATTAAGGTTGTTGAATAAGATCTTAGAACAAGTTTAGCTATAGCCGAATGCTTGGTCGAATTGTAGTGAACTAGCAAATTTGGCCACAAAAGTAGAGTTCGGAGCATGAGTAAAAGTAATGCAAAGCGTATCGATGCAGATTGAGGGGCTTAGTGCTGCTGGCACGGAAAGGGGCAGAAACGAGTTACGCTTGAATGTACTTGGCACTCTCTAGCCACTCGAAACATAAAATGTTGATAATAATTGGCAAAGTATTTTACTGTGTCGGATGGCGCTTCGCTTATCCGACCTACATTGGCACTTAGGGCAGAACCGGCCAACGCCCATTCTGCCTTTAGCAATTTTACTTAAGAAAAACCCCAATGATGTTCTACTTAAGGAACTTAACCAAATAGCTTTCTAAGTACTGCGCGTAGCACTATGCCATGAATATCTAAAAGATAATTATTGGTCGTTATGCAGCTGTACTTTTAGAATTTGCATGAGCGAGTCAGCATATTGCCTCAGAGGTTTTATGTCAGTCGTATTTCGAAATCGTGCAGCAAGCCCTTGAATTGAGGTCGTTACAAATTGAGCAAGGGCGCTGACCTCTGTTTCACTTAGCTTTTTACTGATGTTGTTTTCATTACTTATTGCTGCGTGAAATGCGTTTTCCTGTCTCTTGAAGTGCCTCTCAAGCAAAGCATGTGTTTCGGTATCATTGGGGTCTAGTTGCGCCGAGGTATTAACTACCAAACAGCCAATAACCCCCTCTCCAGACTGCTCAATCGATGATATGAGAGTTTCCAAATACTCTGCGATGGCAGCGATCCCTGAACCATCAGCCTCAATAGGGGCGAGGCTCGACCCGACAAAAGTATCTTGATAATGCTCCAGACAGGCATGAAATAATTCCCGCTTCCCTTTGAAGTCGCTATAAATTCCGCCGCGACTAACGCCAGTTTCACGCACTAAATCGCCCATCGAGACGACGTGATAGCCCATTTTCCAGAACGTTGATAGGGCGTTGTCGAGCAGGGCGGATCTGCTCTGAGATTTAGGTCTAGACATTATTTTCCTGTATATCACTTGTTTTAGAATGATCATTCCAGTAAGCTTCTGAAAAAGTTGGAACGATCATTCTATTATCCTTTGCTAATCTTTAATTGGCAACTGAAAACTAGAGTAAGTGTTCCTTCCCAATTTTATAGATGACGATCGTTTACGATCACAAATAAAAGGAAGACTAAGTGATGAAAACTTACCAAGTAACAAGCCCTGGTGGCCTTGAAAACCTGAACATTGTTGAGCAAGAAATTCCACAACCTGAAGCCGGTAAGGTATTAGTGCATTGGCGTGCAACGTCTCTTAACTTTCATGACTATTTGGTTGGCATTGGCGGTATTCCTGTTGAGGATGGTCGCGTACCTATGTCGGATGGTGCAGGTGAAGTAGTTGCCGTTGGTGAGGGAGTTAGTACGTGGAAAGCGGGTGATAAGGTCATGAGTTTATTTTTCCCTAATTGGTTAAGCGGTAAACCTTCGGCGACGGCTACAGAGGCGATTAGTGGTGATACGGCGGATGGTTTTGCACGCGAATACTCGTGTGTTGATGCTGACTCGCTAACGCGTATGCCTAACAATTATACCTTTGAGGAAGCGGCAACCTTACCGTGTGCAGGGCTAACAGCATGGCGAGCACTGATGGTGGAAGGTAATCTACAAGCAGGTGATTCGGTGTTGGTGCAAGGCACTGGCGGTATGTCTATTTTTGCGCTGCAATTTGCGAAAGCGGCAGGTGCATATGTGTATGCCACGTCTTCTTCTGATGAAAAATTAGAGCGTTTAAAGGCACTAGGTGCAGATGAGGTTTTTAATTACCGTACCGATGAGAACTGGGGTAAGACGATTGCTGAGCGCTCTGGTGGGGTTGATCACGTATTAGATGTTGGTGCTAGCGCGACCATTAAGCACTCAATGGATGCTGTTGCGGTTGGTGGGCATATTGCATTAATTGGTGTTTTAGGCGGAATGACGGCGGAATTGATGCTGCCGCAACTGATTTTAGGCCATGTAAAATTGTCGGCTTTAGCGGTAGGTAGCAAAGAAATGCAGGAAAAAATGATAGCCGCCATTGAGGTAAATGACGTTCATCCTGTGCTTGATAAAAACTTCGCGTTTGATGAACTAGCACAAGCCTTTGAGCATCAAGCGAGTGGTTCGCACTTTGGTAAAATTACCGTAACTTACGCAGACTAAACACCTAAAGGGAAATGGGGTCGCGTCTTGCCTTTTGCCACTCTATATTTAAATGCCCGCAATGGCACTCTCCAGCCACTCTACAACATAAAATATTGATAATAATTGGCAAGGTATTTTACTGTGTCGGATGGCGCTTCGCTTATCCGACCTACACCAACACAAAGCGGGCTACCTCTAAGCTCACACCTAACTCTCAAGTTATAAAATCCTTACTCAAAACTGATATTTTGCTTTAAAAAGTAATCTTCAATTTCATCAGTATGAGGCTTAAAAGCCTTCCAACGGCCAATTGCTTTGCTATTTAATGGTTGGCGTACTTGCACTTTACTGGCCGTAGATACCGGAGCGGTGTTTAGGTGAAAATCTATACATTGTGCTTGCCATCCTAAATTACAAAAGCTGACTAGCTCTTTTATTTGCTGCTCTGGCTGTGCGACTAATTCTTCGTATTTTACTAATTTTATGTTGCTGTGCAGGGAGCTCAAGTGCTGCATGAGTTTGTAAAAGCGGCTATAAAATTTGGCGGTGTCGAGTAAATCGAGCGAGTATGCGTAATAAGGGTTATTTATTGTAAATAACTGGCGGTAGTTACCGATGCAGGTGTCCATTGGGTCGCGCAGCATACAAATAATTTTAGCGTTTGGCAGCGCTTTAGTAATTAAGTCGATATAAAAAAAGTTAAACGGGAGTTTATCTATAAAGTGTTTATGGCTGCCAGTGGTTACGCGAGTCGCGTTTAAATAAGTTGTCCCAAGCTGATTAAAATCAAGCTCATACGCTTGAGTGAGAGTTTGAGTATCGAGTACATGCGGTGTTTGAGTCTGGCTTAACTTTTTAACGCTTAGGCCAAAGTCTTGTAATTCTCCGGCCGATTGTACGTCGCTGTGGCTCGATAAAATACGCTCAACCAATGTGGTGCCAGAGCGGGGCATACCTAATACAAAAATAGGCTCTGCCGTTGGGTTACCTTGTGTAAGCGCGTGTTTATGCTGCTCACTTAAATGTTTAATGTGTTCAAATAATGCGGCTGAGCTTTTATGATCAAACGGCTGCATAGTACGCTTTGCTGCTTTACCTTGCTCTAGGCTTTTAAACGCATCATCAAACTTACCTATGTCTTGGTACTCTTTTGCAAGCGCGTGGCCAATGTGTAATTTTGCATCGGGATGAGTGATTTGCTCAGCTACGGTTTTTAAGCGCGCTATATGATTAGATTGCGCAGTGGCTTTGGTTAAATCGCTTAATGCAAAATGGCTCTGATGATGCTGCGGGTTTAGAGTAATGGCGCTTTCAAAGGCGTTTTTTGCTTGTTCAAATTGGCCTACAAATTTAGCGCTCACACCCAAATTATAATAAAACTGTGGTTGTGGTTTATTTGCGTGTTTGGCCAGTTCAATAGCGCAGTTAAAGTAATTTAGTGCGTGTTCATGAAGGCCTGTTTGTGTAAGCGCAACACCTAGGGTGTCGGCATCAAGACTCTTTTTTATTTGCTTAATGGGGATGGCTAAAGCGGTGTTTTTTGCTTTAGTAAGCTCACCTGTTAATGCATAACACTTTGCAAGTTGGGCGGTATATTCAATGTTGTTACCAAAGCTAAGGGCTTTTTCGATTAGCTTTATGGCTTTGTGTATTTGCCCAACACGTAAATTAACCATGGCCAGTAAAAAGTACCCATCGGCAAAGTCGTTTTTTTGAGTTACTAATTCAACTAAGGCTTTATGAGCAAGTTCAATATTGCCTTGGTTTAAATGTGTAATTGCACTTTGGTGGAGTTGTTTTAAATTTGGCTGCATTGTTTAATTTTTATTGTTTAGTTGCGCGTTAATAAAGAAAAAAGGCTCAAATAAATTTGAGCCTTAAAACATTGTTTAAAAGTGACTATAAATTAAATTTCAAATTTGTAGTTAAATTTAACACCTACCGTAAGCGGGCGATTAATGTAATGGCCGTAATTACGTTGTATGTCGGCGCCATTTGCTGATGTGATATCGGCATCTGAACGACGAACGGATGTAACCGCGTATTTGTTGAATAGGTTATCAACATATAAGGTAGTTGACCATGCATCAGCTGTTAATTTAGCTGAAATATTACTTAAGCTGTAACCTGGTAGTGTTTCGCCGTTATCACGAAGCCCTACTCTTGAAA
The DNA here is from genome assembly GCF_005886985.1 of Pseudoalteromonas sp. S3178. Lineage (NCBI taxonomy): Bacteria > Pseudomonadati > Pseudomonadota > Gammaproteobacteria > Alteromonadales > Pseudoalteromonadaceae > Pseudoalteromonas > Pseudoalteromonas sp. S3178. The sequence goes on from NZ_PNCW01000021.1 coordinate 11,717, forward strand.
GCACGTCGCTTTGCGCGGTTAAACCGTAGTTAATATCAAGCGTTTTGTCGTTAAACACGTCTGTTTGATAGTTTACACCCATCGAAAACTGGTTTTCAGATGAACCAGGTAAACGGTCCCCGTCTTCTGCGCCGTCTGTGCCATCAGCATTAAACAAAAATGGTGCGTCTGATGTTAGCTCTGCTTTTGTGTAGGCATAAGTTGCATATACTGAAAACGAGTCAGATAAAATAGCACGGGTAGAAATTTCAATCCCTTTTGCGTTAGCACTGCCAGCGTTTGAAAGGTACGTTAATTGACCTATATCTGTAGCGCCAGTGATTTGTGCATCATCCCAATCGATGTTAAATAATGCGGCGTTAAAGTGTAGTTGGCTTCTAAACCACGTACTTTTTAAACCTAACTCGTAGTTGGTAGTTGTATCGGCGTCGTAGAGCATTTCTTCTGGGCTGCCACAGCCTGCTTGGTTAGCTGGTAATGGATCAGGACACGGTGCTAAACCATTTGAACCACCAATTCTAAAGCCTTCGCTCACTGTTACGTAACCCATAACTGAGTCAGTAAATTGGTATTTAGCATTAAATTTAAAGAGGCTGCCGTTATCGTCAGCTTCATTTTTTTCAAAGTTTAATGAAATAGCATCAGGTGCAGCGTCATCAAATAAAGTATTAAATAATGGGAAGTCTACAGCAGATTCTGATTCAACGTCGTATTGGTATAAGCGCATACCTAAAGTTACGTCTAGCTTTTCTGTTACTTGATATCCTACTTCACCAAATAAAGCTGATTCTGTTATTTCGGTGCGATCTACTGAAAAGTACTCAAGCTGATCTGGGCGAGACTGCGAAGCGCCAAAGTTCTCTACTGCAAAGTCACCAAAGCCAGGTGTAAACTCTTTACTTGAAGCATCCGTTTCTATTTTGTTGTAAAACGCACCCACAATCCAGTTTAAGTCGCTATCACCTTGTGATACTAAACGCAGCTCTTGGGTGAAGGTGTCTTCTTCTTCAATTTCACGCGTGAAAGAGGAAAACGCTGGAAATTCTTCATAGCCATAGTCAAGACGAATAAGTAAATCGGTTTGATCGCGTTGTCCGTCAGCATCAAAGCTCGAAATACCGGTTGCCGATACTAGCTCTGCAAAACCTAAATCAGCTTTTAGCTCAAGGCTTAGTAATTGATCTTCTTTTTCGCGCGGTTCTTCATAGCGATAAGCAGACTCATATTTACCAATGATATCACTTAGGCCATTATCATCGTTTAAGCTGTTGTAATGAACAATTGAACGGCCTTCGCTGTCTTGCTTTTGGTAAAAGTAATTTAATGTTGCTTCTAATGATTCGGTTGCTTTCCAACGAACTGAAATACGCCCTGTAGTAGTGGTTTCACCGTTAGCATCTTCTACATTTTTAATGTTTTCGTTAACTGCAGTGCTATCATTCCAATCAGGATCGGGTAGCGATACACCTGGCTCTTGTACTACGTAGCCGTAATCAATAAAGCCAGGATCTTCGTATACGTTTAAGCTTGCGCGAACTGCTAATTTATCTTCAATAATAGGAAGGTTAACAATAAAGCCACCTTCGCCACCTAGAGAGTCGCTTTCTTGGGTTTGAAATAGGTCGCCGTAAACTTCGAATGACGTAAAATCAAGCTCAGGCTCTTTAAGCATGTAACGAATTGCACCGCCTAATGTGCCCGCACCATAAAGGGTGCCTTGCGGCCCAATAAGTACTTCAACGCGCTCTATATCTACTAAACGCATATCAACTGAAACCGGAATTTCGTTAATGTAAGTTGATACTGTACCGCCATCTGATGATGGACCAGACGAGTTTGTGTTTAAACCACGAACAATAATAGGCGAGCCTGAGCGACCACCTTGATCGGTTATTGTTAAACCAGGCACCCAGCGTGCTACATCGGCAAGCTCACTGATATTTTGATCTTTCATAATATCTGCATCAAGCGCTGTAATATTTAGTGGTGCATTTTGTACAGAGCCGCTGCGCCTTGTTGCTGTAACTTCGATTACTTCGAGTGATTTGTTTTGAGCTGCAACTTCTTCTTGAGCAAGTGCGGCATTAGGCAATAAAAATACGCTAGAAACAGCGCTCGAAATAGCCAAGGTTAACAAGCTTGGTTTAAACATAAAAAGTGATCCCCAGTTCAAATGTTTTACATTAGTAAATTAAGTTAAGCAGTTTATCAGGGAGTTAGATTGCTGGGAATAATAAAATTGAATTTTAATTCACTTTTTTGGAATAAATAGCGAGTTTAAATGCACTTTAATTTATATGGCAGTTTCTTGTGCCCAAAGACTTGCAGCGAAAAGGGTACACGTTATAAGCAGCTACTTTGATTGATTAAAAGTAAATAGGCATTCATGTTTATAAAATTGCATTAATTGTAGTGTTTGTTAATGCGCTTTATGCCTCGATAAAAAACGTCATTCATAGCTCTTTTAGTAATGACTTATTCTACTTTTGGCACTGTAAAAATTAAGTTTGATCCCCATTGTTGTTAGTTATCGTAAGCTATTTCAATTCGCACGCATGTGCGCGCATTAAGGAGCAAGCAATGAGTCAGTTATTTTCGCCTTTAAACATAGGTCAGCTCACTTTAGAGAACCGAATTATTATTGCGCCTATGTGCCAGTACTCAGCCAATAATGGTGCTGCCAGTGATTGGCATACCATTCATTTAGGGCAGTTAAGTTTAAGTGGTGCAGGGTTGCTTATTTTAGAGGCCACAGCGGTAAACCCAGAGGGGCGTATTAGTTACGGTGATTTAGGGCTTTGGGATAACGAAACCCAGCAAGCATTAGGTAAAAGTTTAAAAGCAGTGAGGCAATACAGCCCTATGCCTATTGGTATTCAACTTGCTCATGCAGGGCGTAAAGCATCTACAGAAAAGCCATGGGATGGGGGCGGTGCATTAAGCCCAACTGATGAAAACGGCTGGCAAACGCTTGCGCCTTCAGCACTCGCGTACGACGAAAGTAGCCCTGAGCCAAAAGCTATGAGCCAATCCGACATAGACTCATTAATTAAAGACTTTGTAAGCGGTGCTAAACGCGCTGACGAGCTTGGCCTTGATTTAATAGAGTTACATGGTGCGCATGGTTATTTGTTGCATCAGTTTTTATCACCGTTGAGTAATAAGCGCGATGATGAGTATGGAGGCAGTTTGCAAAACCGTATGCGTATTGTGCTTGAAGTATTTAAAGCTGTTCGCGCAGAATTTAACAGCAACAAACCAGTAGGGATTCGTATTTCTGCCACTGATTGGGTAGAAGGTGGTTGGGATTTAGAGCAATCAATAGCGCTTGCTAAAGCCCTTGATGAGCTTGGCTGTGATTTTATTCATGTAAGTACTGCGGGTCTAAGCCCTGAGCAACAAATACCAGTAAAACCTAACTTTCAGGTGCCATTTGCAACAGCTATTAAAGAGGCTGTGAATATGCCTGTTATAGCGGTGGGATTAATTACCAAGCCACAACAAGCCGAAGATGTTATTAATGAGCAGCAAGCCGATGGCGTAGCCCTTGCGCGTGGTATTTTATATGACCCGCACTGGCCTTGGCATGCAGCAGCAGAGCTTGGCGCTACTGTAACTGCACCTAAACAGTATTTACGCTCAAGCCCGCATGGTAAGCCATCACCAATAAAGTAAGCAAAGTACGAGGTTATAACCCAGTGGGCTTTGCATCCATTGGGTTTTATTATTTTAAACTGTACAAAACAGAGAAATACATGACTCAAACAGGCGTTTCACCGCAGCCCCTTAGCAATACACTTGTTGGTATTATTGCTTTATGTTGCGGCCTAATTGTTGCCAACATTTACTACGCTCAACCTATTATTGAGTTATTAGCACCCGAGGTGGGGTTGAGCCCGCACAGTGCGAGTTTTATTGTGTCTCTTACGCAGATTGGCTATGCCCTTGGGCTATTTTTTTTAGTGCCATTAGCTGATCTCGTCGAAAATAAGCGCCTAATGCTTATAACGCTTGGGGTATCGTTTTTGAGCTTAATAGGCACAGCCCTTGCCGATACCCCAAATGTAATGCTTATTTTATGCTTAATGATAGGTATTAGCTCGGTGTCTGTTCAGGTGCTTATTCCGCTTGCGGCGCATTTATCGTCTGACGAAAAGCGTGGCCAAGTGCTGGGTAATATAATGGCGGGGTTACTATTAGGCATTTTACTCGCAAGGCCTATATCGAGTTTAATTGCCGATCACTTTGGTTGGCGTTCAGTATTTTACTTTGCAGCTGGCTGTATGGTGTTTATAGCAAGCGTAATTTATTTTGCTATTCCGCACAGGCAGCCAACTCAAAAAACAACGTATTTTAAATTATTAAAATCGCTTAAGCAGTTAATGATAGGTCAGCCCGTTTTACGTCAACGCGCTTTTTTTCAGGCGTTAATGTTTGCCTCGTTTAGCTTATTTTGGACAAGCGTACCCATTGTACTTGCGCGAGAATATGGTTTATCGCAATCACAAATAGCCTTATTTGCTTTAGTTGGTGCAGCAGGTGCGATTGCAGCCCCTATTGTAGGGCGCTTGGCTGATAAAGGTTACACGCATCAGTTATCGTTATTGGCAAAGGTGATTGCCGCAGTGTGTTTTTTACCTAGCTTATTTGAGTTACCCAACGGAATAATAATTTTAGCTTTAACAGGTGTGTTTATTGATTTTGCAGTACAAGCAAATATGGTGCTTGGCCAACGGGCTGTGTATTCATTAGAGCCACAAAGCCGTGCGCGACTAAACGCGATTTACATGACGAGTATTTTTGTAGGTGGCGCTGTAGGCTCACTTATAGCCAGCCCACTTTATGAAGCCGGTGGCTGGACAAGCGTTGCGTTAGTAGCCGCTGGTATGCCGCTTATTTCATTAATTGGGTATTTGCTAACAACCAACAAAAGCGCTAAATCGGTTAGTTAATAGGTATTATACCAATCCGCAATAATACTTAATCATTTTTAGGGGCTAAACGTTTCGCTATCTGCGTTAAAAAATTCTCATTTAGAACAACTAAATAGCGAATTTTTTGCCTTGCTATCAACACGCTTTTCCATCCTCAAAATAGATCACTTAATTAAGCGGATTGGTATTATTAAACACGTAGCCATCGTAATTTATACGATGGCTATTTTGTTTTAACTAGTTAGATCTAAGGTGTTTTTTTGTTTTTTAACACTTGAAAATGAGCTACCAACAGAGGCTATAATCACTAATAAAATAGCCAACCATTGCCATAATGTAAGTAACTCTCCAAGTATAATAAAGCCTGCAAGGGCTGCAAATGCAGGCTCTAAGCTAAGCATAATGCTAAATCCTTGTGCGGGCATATTGCGCAGAGCGACCATTTCAAGTGTATAGGGCAGGGCGCTTGATAAAATGGCAATGCCAATACCAAGGGGAATTATTTCCCATGTAAATGCACTGCTTTGCGATATACCACCATAAGGGACTAGTACTAGTGCAGCAATGGTCATACCTAAAGCAACCGTTGCACCACCTGAACTTTGAGTGCCGGTTTTTTTACCAAATAAAATATACGCGGCCCAGCAAGCTCCTGCTGCAAGTGCAAGTATGACACCTATTGGGTCTAGGCTATCTTGGCTGCTCATATCGGGTAGAAGCAGTAAAATACCAGCAATGGCACAGGCTACCCAAAATAAATCTCGCTTACGGCGAGAGCTAAATAGCGCCACAGCTAAAGGGCCTGTAAATTCAAGCGCAACACCTATACCTAGCGGAATACGCTCTATAGCGTAATAAAATAAAATATTCATACCGCCAAGGCTCAAGCCATAAACAATAATAGAGGTGCGATTATCCTGCGAGGGTAAGTGTTTCCAAGGTTTAAAGATTAAACATAAAATAAGCGCAGAAAAACCAAGCCTTAGTGCAGTAGTGCCCTCGGGGCCAACAATAGGAAATAATTGCTTAGCAATAGAGGCACCAGATTGAATGGTGATCATAGCTAAAATTACACAAATAATGGCGAGTAAAAAATCTTTAGTGGATGATTGCATTGAATTCCTTACTTACAATCGGCTGGTTTTGCGCAGTGTATCTTTTTTTAATTATTAGCGAAACATCAATACCCAGTAATTAATAAATCTTGAAGCATTGCTTAAAAATAATTAAACCCTTAATACGTTTTAAAGCAAGTTAAATGTATAGCTGCTAGAAAAAGCATGTTGTTTACTCAAATAGAATAGCTATACCAAGGTGATAAGGATAAGCAAAAAAATAGCGAGCAAGTAAGACTTGTTCGCTATATTTTTAGTATAAGTAATGAATAAGGGTATTAGTTTGCGCTTTTAACCAAACCGTCTAAAGAGTAAAGTCCTCTTTTTTCATCATTTTTGCGTTTAATTTCTTCAAGTGCACGTGATTCTACTGCATCAAATAAAGCATTAATTAAGCGATTAAAGTGTTTATGCATTGCTGTACGTGCGGCACTTGCATCATGAGACTTAAGCGCTTTATAAATAGCGGTATGTTCGTCCATTACGCAGTCGTTATTGTTTTTACATACACTGCCGTAATCGGTAACAATTTGAGCGTTGTTAAGACGTAAATCCCATAAATTAGATACCGCATACTCAAGCGCTTTATTGCGAGTAGCGCGGGCTATAATTTCGTGAAACTCACGGTCAGCCTGCTCAACATAAAGGCCTTTTTCCATAGCGATTAGCGTTTTATTTAATTGCTCTAACTCTTCTTCGGTAATAGTTTGAGCTGCCAGTGCTGCAATTTCGCCTTCAATTAAAGCACGTGCTTGAGTAAGTTCAAATGCACTAATTTCTTTAGATTTAATTGGTTTTTCTAGCTGCTCAACAACATAAACACCTGAGCCAGTTTTAACTTCAACTCGGCCGCGCACTTCTAATGCGATAATAGCTTCTCTGATAGTAGGGCGACTTACGTCAAACATTTCAGCAAGTTCACGCTCTGGAGGTAAACGACTTCCAGCAGAAAACTCACCTTGATTTATCAAAGACTCAACTTTATCAACAATGCGCCAAAATAAGCGACGATTACCCATACTTTACCTTCATTACCTTAAGGAATAATGGCCTCTGGGGCCTAATAGTCAAAAACAACAGTTAATACCAGAGGTTACCCCAAAATTCACTATTATGTCAAAATTCTAACGCGATGTTACGCTTGCAAACCACTATACACCAATGGTTGCGTTTGTGTATTACCAATTTAGTTCAAAATAATGCAATTGGCCAGCTTGATTGGTAATGTTTTTATGTGTTAGGTTAGTTTTAAGGTTGCTAAAATAGATACATTGGTAATAAGTCAAAGTTGCACTGTAAGTGTTATTTGTTGCAAATTAAGAATTTTATAGTTGATAACTCAAATTGATTGCCCACGGATGGGGGTCGTTATTGTAATAAAAAGTGTAGTCTTAGTTAGTTGTTTTAACTTCCCTTTGGGCGTTAACTGTCGTTGGTTAACGCCCATATATATTTTATTATTTATCGCTTGGGTATATAACACCAAGTTGTTTACGCGCATCATCTAGTACGCTCATTACATCAGATGCTAATTGGTGGGTATTAACAGGCGATTCAAGCACGTTTTGCTCAACTAACTCGATAAAGTGAGCTACTTCGTATTTCATAAAATGCTCATCAAACTTACCTGAAATAACTTCTGTTTCACCGTTATTTGCAATAAATTCAATCTGTTTAAGCTGGGATACGGCTTCTATGCGTATGCGGCCAAGCTCGCCTTGTATTTCGGTAATATTGTCGCCTTGCGATATTTTAGAGTAACTAATAACGGCTTGTTTATCTGCGTAGTTTAGTAATACATCGCCCGCGCCATCTACGCCTGTTTCGAGTAATATGCCGCTTGCGCTTACACTTTGAGGTGCGCCCCAAAGGGCTATTAACAAGTAAAGTGGATATACACCTAGATCTACCAAGGCACCGTTAGCAAACTCAGGTAAAAATGTATTTGGGCGCTCACCATTTTTGTATTTATCGTAGCGAGATGAGTACTGACTGTATTGACCAATAAATTTACGGGGTGTACCAATTTTAGCCATGGCGTGTTTAAGGTTGGTAAAGTTTGGCAAGTGTGTGGTCATCATAGCTTCCATGTAAAGCCGCTGATGTTTTTTTGCGGTTGCTAAAATAGCATTTAGCTCGTTAGTATTAGCTGCTGATGGTTTTTCACCTAATACATGCTTGCCTGCTTCAAGGCACATTACTGCGTAATGTTTATGCAGGCTATTTGGCGCTGCAATGTATACGGCATCAACGTTTTGATCTTGGCATACTTGCTCAATTGAAGTGAAAATTTTTGCGTTCGAATTTTGAGGGTGTTTTGTTAAAAATGCTTCCCCACTTGAGACAGCGCGCGAACACACGCCATATAAATTAAAATCGGCTAATGTATTTGCCGCATTGAGTAAGGTGTCGCTAATAAAATTAGTGCCAACAATAACAAAGTTCATGCTCACTCCTTAGAAAATATAAGAGCGATAATTGTATCATTTTAAATTTTGGCGTGTTTGTTTTAAAGGTTAAGTTTTTAATGTGTTTAAGCTTTAATTTACGTCGTTTTTTAGCTGAGGGTTTATGCAATATAAATAGCGATTAATGAGCTGGTTTTATGTATTGTGGTGTAAATAAAAAGTAAACGGTAAGTTGTATGAGCACAGAGTATGATTACATCATAATTGGCGCAGGCAGTGGTGGTTGCGTTATTGCTTCGCGGTTATCTGAGGATGCAAATGTAAGTGTGTGCCTTATTGAATCAGGTGGCAGCGATAAAAGTGCATTTGTGCAAATGCCGGCGGGAATAGCGGCAAGCGTGCCGTATGGCATAAATAGCTGGCATTACAACACGGTGCCACAAAAAGAGCTTAATAATCGCTGTGGTTTTGTGCCGCGTGGTAAAGTGCTTGGTGGCTCAAGCTCCACTAATGCGATGGTGTACATTAGAGGGAATAAATATGACTACGATAATTGGGCGCAGCTTGGTAATGAAGGGTGGGACTTTAACAGTTTATTACCGTATTTTATCAAAGCTGAAAACAATAAAACCTTTATAAATAATGAGCTGCATGGCACTGATGGCCCCTTACATGTGCAAGATCTTAATAACCCAAGTGCAATTAATCAGTGTTTTTTAAACGGTTGTAAGGAGCAGGGCGTTAATTTAAGCGACGATATTAATGGAGAAAAACAGCCTGGAGCGCGTCTTTCACAAGTTACCCAACATAATGGTGAGCGCTGCAGCGTAGCTAAGGCGTATTTAACTCCTAATTTAAATAGAGCTAACTTAACAGTACTTACAAATTGCCACGTTAATAAAATAAATATTAAAGACAAAACAGCGCAAGGGGTAGAACTTGTTAAAAACAATCAAGTAACTAGTTTAATTGCAAATAAAGACGTTATTTTGAGTGCCGGTGCAATTAACTCTCCGCAGGTATTAATGCTTTCAGGTATTGGCCCTAAAGCACATTTAACAGCACACAATATTAAAGTAGAGCACGCTCTAGAGGGCGTAGGTGCTAATTTACAAGATCACTTAACCGTAGTGCCGCTTTATAAATCAAAAACAAGTAAAGGTACGTTTGGTATTAGCCCCCTGGGCATTGCAAGTATTTTTAAAGGCTGTGTTAACTGGTTTAGTATGCGAAAAGGGCGATTAACCACTAACTTTGCAGAGTCGCATGCCTTTATTAAATTATTTGAAGACTCAAAAGAGGCAGATGTACAGCTTGAGTTTGTTATAGGACTTGTAGACGATCATAGCCGTAAGCTACATGTAGGCCATGGTTATAGTATTCATAGCAGTATTATGCGCCCAAAAAGCCGTGGCAGTATTACGCTTAAAAATAGCGACCCGCGCAGTGCCCCCCTTATTGATCCTAACTATTTAAGCCACCCTGATGATTTAAAAATTATGCTAGCAGGACTTAAAAAGACGCTTAGCATAATGCAAAGCCCTGCTTTTGATAAAATACGCGGTAAAATGCTGTATCCACTTGATATTAATAACGATGAGCAACTTATAGAGTTTATCAGGCAAACGGCCGATACCGAGTATCATCCTGTAGGGACTTGTAAAATGGGGCAAGATAAAATGGCAGTCGTGAATACCAATTTACAGGTACATGGTGTGAGCAAGTTACGCGTAGTTGATGCGTCTATTATGCCTACAATAATTACCGGCAATACGAATGCACCGGTAATAGCGATTGCCGAAAAAGCAGCAGATTTAATTAAACAAAGTTATAAATCAGGGCTGTGAATGTGTGCTATAAAACTGAGTAAGCCAAGCTTGCCAATCGCTTTCTAGGCGAAGCATTTGCTGATGTTTTTTAGCATTTAAATGCTTTGTTTCATCCTCAAGCGCTATATATGGACCAACACGACACAGCGAGCAATGATTAGGTGTTAAATAGGTAGGTTTTGAAAGGTATGGGCTTAACTCACTGACCAACTCAGGACTTGTTTTAGGGCTAAACACGTAGGTAATACCACTGGTATCTTTTACGTGTTTATCACGGTCTACGTTTCTAATTTTATACCCTTCAAAGTGGCTAATATCAAATGGCATTTGGCCTAAATATTCAGCCTGTAAGCCTTTGTTTAAACTGCCTTCAATATTCCACTCTCGGTAGGGCTTTACATCTTTAGAGGTAATATAACAAAGCATGGGGCCGTTAGGGTTTAGCGCAAATTCGTTAGCGTACTTAATAAATTGATGAAGCAAAGCACGGTTAAGTACGTTCATGCTTGATTGTCGGGTATTGCTTTCATACGCTTCGCGTCCAACAAATGCTGGAATAAGCGGAAACTGAAATATAACCACATCAAAGCTGTGCTGGTTTTGACCTAGTGCTTGCCAACAGGCAGGATTTGTTACATCAAAGCTATTAAGTACATCTACGTTATGTGCTTTTAGGGTGCTTAGCGCATTATTTTCGTATTTTTGCTCAATGGTGGCTGCACTATCATAAGTTGAAGCCACTAATTTTGAAGGTTTTATGTGAGTATACAGGGCATTTGAAAACGATAAATCGCCATCACCTACGGTAAGTATTCGCCAATCAGCATTTAAATACATAAATTAAGCGGACTTACTCGGTGTTTGCTCATCATTACTGGCAATGTTTTGAGAGTGAGCAGCGTGTAAACGATGGAATGCAAGGCGGGTTTTAAGCCCTTCAATGGCTATTTGTTTTAAAATTAAATTAAAGGTAATTAAAATAGCAAACACTATATGAATAGGGCCATGAGAAAACCCAGCTTCTGGGTTGTAAAGTGTTAGGCCAAATAGCATGAATAGTACAACTAAAAGTATTTCAATTAGTTGATTTGAATAAAAGCTTAAACGGCCTTCATTTTTGTGATCTTTTTTAATGCTTATAGCGCAAAAAAATGGAATAACTTTAATTTTAAACGCAGCGTTTTTTTCTACGTAGTTTTCGCCAAGTTCATTTAGTTGTTGGCGTAATGTATCAATCATGGTGCGTCCTCAAATAGCAGTGCGCGGATGTTACACCATTACGCTCGTTAGGTTAAGTGGCTCGAGGTTATTTAGGGTAAAGGCTCATACCTATGGTAAGTATGTGGCACACAAACACGACAGAGGTAAGTACAAATCGCATTTTTTGATAATCTTTGTGGTAGGTTTTCCATTGCGCTGTGGCTTTTTCAAATATAAGTACCAACCAAAAACTTGCTCCTAACCAGGCAAGTGCCCACTCAACAGGCAGAAAAGATAAAAATGGCACCGGGATGACAGGTAAAACTGCTTTTATCGCATCGCTATAGCTTTGCATTCCAGCGCGCCATAAATTACCAGCCATAAAGGCAAGTATGGCAATGCTATAAAAAGTAAAAAACTCTAAGTTTACACTGTTACTTCCAAACACAAGCGGCCATGCTACGCAGCCTAAAAATGGCAATAACCCTAAATAGCCAAGTTGAATATGATTAATAAATTTTTCCATTGCTGCATGCCTTATGTAGAAGTGTTTTTAAGCGCGGTTATTGTAGCAGTATTCTCAAAATATAAATTAATAAACGGGTAATAAATCAATTACGAGAAATCCTTGTCAATAGTTCAATCTTAAAAATCGATTGTTTTAATCTAAACAATCAATTTTATTTAATTTATCAATGGGCTTATTGTATTAATCAAGCCAGCAGAGCTAGCCAACAAATCTAGCTTTGCTTGGTAACTTAAATTAATACATTAAATATAAATGAGGAATACTATGAGCACTTCATTAATCAACACAAAAATTCAACCTTTCAACGCAACTGCATACCACAATGGTGATTTTGTAGAAGTATCTGAAAAAGATGTACTTGGTAAGTGGTCAATCTTCTTCTTTTACCCAGCAGATTTCACATTTGTATGTCCTACAGAGCTAGGCGACCTTGCAGATTACTACGCACAGCTTCAAGAAATGGGCGTAGAAGTTTACTCAGTATCAACTGATACTCATTTCACTCATAAAGCATGGCACGATACGTCAGACACAATAGGTAAAATTACTTACCCAATGATTGGCGACCCAACTGGCCGTATTACTCGCAGCTTCGGTGTAATGATTGAAGAAGAAGGCTTAGCACTTCGTGGTACTTTTGTTATGAACCCTGAGGGCGAAATCAAAGTAATCGAAACTCACGATTTAGGTATTGGCCGTAGCGCTAAAGAGTTAGTACGTAAAGTACAAGCTGCACAATACATTGCAACTCACGACGGTGAAGTTTGTCCTGCATCTTGGCAGCCAGGTGAAGACACACTTGCTCCTTCACTAGACCTAGTTGGTAAAATCTAAGTATAGATTTATCCCTACTATAAGGGCAGTTAACTGCCCTTAAACCAATAAATATTCGTTTATTGGTGCCTCCTATCTCAATTTGATAATTAAGCACATGCGTTTATTGGCATGGGAGGCTTGCTGTTTAAATTTTCCTAAAAAGGGTTAAGCCATGTTAGATAACAACATTAAAAATCAATTAAAAAGCCATTTTGAATCGCTTACTCAACCTGTTGAGCTGCTTATTGCCTTGGATGACAGCAAAAAATCAGCAGAAGTAGAAAGCTTAGCAAACGACTTAGCATCATTAAGCGGTAAGTTTACGGTAGTTAACAACCCTGATACCAGCGCACGACGCCCGTCTATGGTTGTACATTCACCGGTTAAAAATACCCACATTACGTTTGCAGGCGTACCGATGGGACACGAATTTACAAGTTTAGTGTTGGCGCTTTTACATACTGGCGGACATGCAAGTAAAGCAAAAAGCGAAGACATTGAACAAATACAATCACTTGATCAAGAACTTAATTTTGAAATTTACATTAGCTTGAGTTGCCAAACGTGCCCACAAGTAGTGCAGGCGCTAAATACAATGGCCGCGACTAATAGCAAAATTAAAGCAACAATGATTGACGGCGCACTATTTCAAGAGGAAGTAGAAGAGCGCAACATTTTAGCAGTACCGGCTGTTTATTTAAATGGCGAACCATTTAGCCAAGGTGCATTAAGCCTAACTGACATATTAAACAAAGTAGACAGTAAAGGTGCAGCACGCCAAGCTGCGGCACTTAGCGAAAAAGACGAATTTGACGTATTAGTAGTAGGTGGCGGACCTGCCGGTGCATCAGCTGCAATTTATTCTGCACGTAAAGGGTTAAATACCGGTATTGTTGCAGAGCGATTTGGTGGGCAAGTTGCTGACACATTAGCTATTGAAAACTTTATATCGGTTAAAGCCACTGAAGGACCTAAGCTTGTTGCACAGCTTGAAGAGCATGTGAAAGAGTACGATGTTGATGTAATGCATAACCAACGTGCTGCAGGGCTTGAACGCGTTAATAACAAATACGAAATTACGCTTGAAAACGGGGCTACTTTAAAAGCTAAATCACTTGTTTTAGCAACCGGTGCACGCTGGCGTGAAATGAACGTACCCGGTGAGCAAGAGTACCGCGGATATGGTGTAGCATACTGCCCGCATTGTGACGGTCCTTTATTTAAAGGCAAGCCTGTAGCTGTCATTGGTGGTGGTAACTCTGGTATTGAAGCCGCAATCGATTTAGCAAACATTGTTGAGCATGTAACAGTACTTGAATTTGCAGATACATTACGTGCCGATGAAGTACTTATTCGCAAAGCAAACAGCTTAAATAATATTACTATTATTAAAAATGCCCAAACTACAGAAGTACTTGGCGATGGTAAAAAGGTGACAGGACTTACTTACACAGACCGAGTAACAGGTGATAGTAAGGCACTTACTTTAGCGGGTATTTTTGTTCAAATAGGCTTAATTCCTAACACTGAGTGGTTAAAAATTAGTGACTTAGAGTTAAGTAAATTTGGTGAAATATTAATTGATGCAAAAGGTGCTACGTCATTACCAGGTGTTTATGGCGCAGGTGATGCAACAAATACCCCATTTAAGCAAATTATTATTGCCATGGGCAGCGGCGCAACAGCGAGCTTAGGTGCTTTTGATTACTTAATTCGCAACAGCGAAGAAAGCGAGCAAGACAAAACAGCTGCTTAAACTGTAAACCCTCTCTTGATATAACAGCAAGGTACACCCAAAGCTGTTTGTTAACCCAAGCCGCCCTCTCCAAAGGCGGCTTTTTTACGACGTTAGATAATAAATTTAATCACAGCCGCCAGAATCTCCACCGCAATCATTATTAGAGTGTGAGTTATTACTAGAATAAATTGAAGAGTCACTGCTTGTGTAAGTTGAAGAGCCACGTGATGCTTTACCACTGATAAACGTAACTAATAGCAATACGCCTGATACAATAACGACCGTTATTGATGAGCTCCATTGCTCAGTGGAAATGCCTTTAAATATGGCTAAACACAGTACAGTAAAGAGTAACGTTCTTATTATATTTTTCATTTTATATCCCTATTTAGCCAGCCAGATAACTTTAAGCGTTAGCTGATTTTTTGGTTATGCTCAAGCGCGTTAATAACTGCTTTTTCAAGTGTGGGTAGTTTAAAAGGCTTTGAAATAAACATATCCATACCAGCTTGTTGACAAGCAAGTTTATCTTGAGATGAGGTATTTGCGGTTATAGCGACAATATAAGTTTCTTGTTTGGGGCAAGTATTATCAGCCCGAAGCTGCTTTGTTGCCTCAAAGCCATCAAGAATTGGCATTATGCAATCCATAAAAATAAGGTCATAGTGCTTTTGTTTGCATTTTAAAATCGCGTCTTGGCCATCAACTGCAGAGTCGGCTTTAATGTTTAATTTGCTCAAAGAGGCGTGAAGTACCAGCCTGTTGATATCGTTATCATCTACTACAAGTACAGACAGTTCACTGCCATCAGTATCTTGGTTTGTTATTAGGCTGTCTTGCTTTTGCTCTTTGCCTGACTCAATTGGTATATTTAGTAAAAATGTAGTCCCTTCATTTGGCGTACTTTTTACTTTTATTGTACCGCCCATATATTCAACAAGCTCTTTAACAATGGCAAGGCCAAGCCCTGTACCGCCTTTCGAATTTTTTGCATCAACCTCTTGTGAAAAAGGAGAAAATAGCGATTCTAAAAACCCTTTACTCATGCCTCGGCCAGTGTCGGAAACTTCAATATTTAGACTTTGTGATTTTTTTGCGTGTTCAATACTTGTTTTAAGTAAAACACAGCCATTTTCGGTAAATTTAAGCGCGTTGCTTAATAGGTTTGAGGTTATTTGGCTAAGGCGTGTGTTGTCGCTAAATGCCCAAAAAGTATCGTCAATGGTGTTTTCTACTTTAAGTGATACGTGTGTGTTTTTAAATAAGGGGGTGTATAACGACGTTAAATCTGTAAAAATAGTTTTTAGTAAAAAATCGGTAGGCTCTAGTTTTAATTCACCGTGATTAATTTTAGAAAAATCGAGTACTTCGTTAATTATGTTAAGTAGAATATCGGCGCTTCTTAGTGCTACTTTTATTTTTTCGGCGCGTACTTCCTCTCTATGCTCATCAATTAATGTAGTAAGCATACCTGTAATACCATTAAGTGGCGTTCTCAGCTCATGGCTTATTTTAGCAAGTAGCATGCTCCTATCTTCAAGCAAGCGTTCGGCTTGGGCTTGCTTTTGCTTGAGCTCTTCGCGCAGTAACATAGATTCTGTTACATCTTGAAAGGTGCCAAACAACCTTATACAGCGGCCGCCGTCAAACTCAGCCTCACCAAAGGTAGATATCCACAAAGTTTCATTTTGTGCGGTTACTATTTGTAAGTCTAGATTCCATTTTTCGCCTTTTTCGGTGGCATTTTTGACCGCTTGACTGATGTTTTCACGGCTAGTTCCTTCTTTATAAAATTCTAAAGCTCCTTCCATTACGGGTTGGTAGTCACTTGGTACTTGATGAATACGCTTAGTTTGTTCGCTCCAGTATATTTTATTTTCTATTAAATCAACTTCCCACGTACCTATATTGGCGACGATTTCTAGTTTTAATAAGGTATTACTGTTTTTTATAAGTTGCTCTTTAGTTTGCGAACGCGCAAATTCCGATCCGAGCCATTGCGCGAATAGCTCTATATAGTCGTATGCGTCGTCATTAAAAGCGAGGGAGTCTTTTGCTGATGAAAAGTTAACAGTGCCAAATACTTTATCTGCAATTTTTATAGGAGCACCAATATATGACTCTAACTGAAAATTAATGTAGCAGGGATGGTTTGCTATAGCGCTTTGCGATGCTTTATGAAAGGCAAGTGCAGATCCAGCACCGAGCGTATGTACGCAATAGGTGCCTTGTAAATCAAATACAGTACCGGGTAAAAGTGAGTTGTCGGGGGTTATAGCATGTAAAACGATGTAACTGTTTTCATCTACTTTACTAACAATACCTAGCTCAAGGTCGAATACTTCTAGCCCAAAGGTCAAAAGTTTATTAATTTTGCTTTCAAAATCAAGAGCTTGATTTGATACAATGTCGTGAAAACGCCTTAAGAAATTCAAAAGAAAACACCCCGTAAGCTTTTGTTAAATTTATAAAATATGCTAGCCAATTAAGGCGTTTTTATTAGTTAATGGCCAGTTTAGCAGTTTTAGTAAGTAATAACTAAAATTGGTGGCATTTTAATTTATAAGTCTATGTTTTATATAAAGCAAAATACTGCGCTGAATAAATAACACTCAGCGCTAAGTATTTAGTAGGTAGAGTTAGGTGTGTACTCTGGATTAATGTCGCCACCCACTTCATCAGGGTCAACATCGTTTATAAGCAATGTTTCTCGCACGGCTTCTATGTGATCAAGTACTGTTTGATAACGCTCGCCATACTCATATTTTGTTACCTCAATGGCTTGTGGCATATACGTAAATGCAATTTTAAGTGCGTGTAAGGCTTCTGGGTTGATTTTTTCGCTCATGATTTCCCTCTAATTAAACGTAAGCTATAGCTAACCTGAGTTCTGGATAATAAATCTATCTCAAGCAGCTATTTTTAGCGCTAACTGCGTTGAATTTCCTTGCAATAGACCAGCTATTGACGCGAAAATTCGCCTTGTTTTCACCAAAAATTTCTAGCTAGAGAGAAACAGGCTTAAATCTCTTAACCAGAATTCAGGTTAGTTAATAAAATAACACCAAATACAATACGGTAAATACCAAAACTTACAAAAGTGAAATTTTCTAAAAAACGAATAAATAGTTTAATGGTAAAATAGGCAACTATAAATGAGGTGATAAAGCCGACTGCGAGGGCTGTTAAGTCGTCGAGGCTAAACAATTGGTAGTGCTTAAGTAGGTCGTAACCAGAGGCAGCTGCGAGTACAGGTAGCCCAAGTAAAAACGAAAACTCAGCGCTGGCTTTTCGGTTTAAACCACACAACATAGCACCAACAATAGAGCTCCCAGCACGACTTGTGCCTGGAATAAGTGCAAATACTTGTGCTACGCCAATCCAAAGAGCTTGTTTATAAGTAACTTGGGTTACATCGGTAGTTGTGCAGTTAGCTTCTTTATAGCTGCGCTCTAATAGTAAAAAAATCACACCGCCTACAATAAACATAACACCTACTATTGGTACGCTAAACAGTGTTTTTATTACGTCACTAAATAAAAAGCCAATAACGCCTAAAGGGATAAACGCAATGGCTACTTTTGCCCATAAATTGAAATGTTTAGGGCTAAATTTGTCTTTGTAATTTGCAAGCACCGCCAAAATAGCAGCAAGTTGAATAATAACTTCAAATGCAAGGTTTGCGTCGGTTGACTCAATGCCTAGCCATTTTGAGGCCACAATTAAATGGCCAGTAGATGAAATGGGTAAAAACTCTGTGATCCCTTCGATAATACCTAAAATAATGGCGTTTAAAATATCCACGGATAATGGTTTCCTAATGAAAAATAGCGGTTTAAAAATAAATATATCTAAATAGCGGGCTAAGCATAAAAGCTTAAAAGTCATTTAAAAAGACTTTTAAGCTAATAAACCTAAACACAAAATAATAAACCTATCTTAAGATACAATTTTTAGTGCTAACTGCATTGAATTTACAGAAAATTTTTTGCCTGAAAGTAATACAGTTAAATACCATTATTATTCAATGTGTTATTAAACATACTGAGTGGGGCTCGGGGTAAAAGAATAATTAATTGCTTTTGCTTACAAATGCGCAATATAATAAAAACAATTATCATTTACCAAATCGGGTAAGTAGTGTTTAAAGTAACGATGAATAACAAAAAAACGTTTAAAGCGGTTAAAAGGCGACATTTTTTAGCATGTGTTTTAGCGCTAATTACAGCGGTTATAATGATCCCTGGAATGACGACTTATTTGCCCTTTCATATGAATGAGCAAATATTACTTCCTATAATGCTATTTCCTATTATTTGGACAGGGCTCTTTATATATGCCTATTTGGCAGAGCATGTATGGCATCCATTTATTGTGATGATTTTGTTGTGTGCTTCGCATGGATTATTAAGCTTTTTTGCATTGATGCAGGGGAAAGCATGAAATCAATTACGTTAAAAAAGTTATTTTTAATGCACAGCTGGGTTGGCATATTAACTTCAGTACTATTATTTATTGTGGCATTTAGTGGCGCATTAGCTGTACTTAGCCGACCTGAATTAAAAATTTGGGCTAATCCTGAATTACAATCAACTCAAATAGTACCAAGTACTGATATAAACACATTAGTTAATAAATATTATAAACAAGTACCCAGTGCATTTGGTGAGAATATCCACGTATTTATGCCAAGCGGTCATAATTTTTATTTGCTGACACTTGTTTTTGAATCGCACCATGGAGATGAAAACTATTCCCAAGAGGTGGCCCGTGTATTTCAGTTTCACCCAGATTCGTTGGCCTTAGTTGATAGCTACTACGGCCCAAGTAAAGAATTTTATGCAAATAAAAAAACAGATGCGCCCAGTTATATTGGAGAGTTTCATGCTGATTTGCATTTAGGTAGGCCTATAGGGTTAATTTTAACTGGTTTTTTAGGGCTCACTTTATTAATAAGCGCGATCACAGGGTTATTTATTCATAGAAAAATGATTAAAGAGCTGTTTACTTTTAGGCGGAGCAAGGGCTTAGATATAGCTATTAGCGATGCACATAAAGTAATGGGGATTTGGGGAAGCGTATTTAATATTGTTATTGGTTTTACTGGGGCCTTTTTGGGGCTTGCAACCATTATATTGTTGCCAGCCGCTGCATTTGTGAGTTTTGGTGGCGATCAAGATAAGTTAATTGAGACGTTTACCGCAATTCCTGAACCGGTGATTAGCCAAGTAGAACAGCCGACCAATATTGATATGATTTTAGACAACGCTAAAGATCGTTATCCTGATGCGGTAATCATTGATGCAACAATTATGGCAAACAACGACGCTAACGCTCAAGTATATTTGCGCTTGCTAGGAGGTGAAGCCGTGGCCTCTCAATTATTGCATTACCGCGGTGATGGCGAATTTGTAAAGTCGATGAGCAGTTTTGGGGATATATCAGGTATATCAATAAAGGTAATAGAGGTGTTATTTCCACTGCACTTTGGCAACTTTGCTGGAATATTTATAAAGCTATTGTGGGTAGTGCTTGGATTAACAACGGCTCTTTTACCTCTTTCAGGCATGATGATGTGGCTATCTAAACGAACCAGAGGGAGTAATCCTACTTTAAGTGTTCAAGCTTATACGCGTTGGAATCGTTTTATTATTGGCAGTTGTGGTGGATTGGTTTTAGCAAGCTTTGTGCTTTTTCCATTACAAATAGTATTGAATTACAGCGTTGATGGCGCTTTGCAAAATGCTTTTTTTGGACCAGTGTTTTTTTATAGCTGGTTAGGTTGGCTTTTAGTTAGTTTATTGCCAATGCATCACACCTTTTATTTTAAACTTACGCTTTTATTATGTGGCGCTGCGCTAAGTGCGGTGATGCCACTTAACATTTTTATAGGTCAAAATAATATTATGAATTTTAATAGCGCACTTGTTGTGATTGTTGATTCGTTATTTATGTTGATAGGCCTTACGTTGGTTTGGGCTGGGTTAAAGCTCAAATTGACAAAGCTGCCGATACTTGAGGCTCAAACAGTATGAATATAACATTGATTTTTTGTGCTGTTTTGAGTCTCGTTTTTATGACACTCATTATACGTAAAAGCGCTAGTTCAAACATTATTAAAGTAATTTACAGCCTTATTTTATTAATAATAGCGTTTGTTTGTTTTGCAAACGTGTACGGTTTACTTGGCGGAATAATTACAGGTGTTGCATGCTTAATGTGCGTAGGGCTTTTAACCGCATTTATAACAGGTAAAGCGCTCAAAGGTTATTAAAGGGTGAGTTGTTCTTTGATGGGTGAACATGCGGTGCCCTTTGTTTTTCTAGGGACGATCAGTTCTTTGTTGCCTACATGGATGTGGGTAAAGGGCGTAAGCAAGACTTCAAGCTTACATGGCGCTAAGCCAGTAGGGTAGAGCAGGAGCTGTTACCTGGCCACTAGGATACAAACCTCGCCGCGATTTAATCTTTTTTGGATTGAACAAATTTCAATCCACAAAGATCAACACGTCCTAGCTTAAAAAATCTTTGGCTGCGTCTATACCCATAGTGTATCCGTTATTCAGTAGCTTTAATTTTTTAGTTGTACGGCCTACCTTAAAATTAGCTGGTGGCGCAATTATATTAATTTTACAGTCACTTGGCGGGTTTAGTATAAAGTCGATACTTTGGTTGTATACGTGTGACCTATTTAGAGATGCTTGAATAAGTGCTGGGTAACTTTTGTACACTTTTTTAGTAAGCCATGGGGCTTTGCTTGGTTTTTTACGATAGCCTAGCGGTTGAGATAGGACCACGGTAATTTCTTTTGCCCCCATTTCATATGCTTTTATAACTGGGATTGAGTCGGCTACACCGCCGTCTGTCATTGGCTCATTATTAATTACAGGGTAATCGCGATAGGCAATAGGAATAGCGCAAGAAGCTTTGAGTTGCTCAACCATCTCGCTGCTTGTGGCTTTTAAATAATGTGCTGCACCGGTGTTTATAGCAGTAGATACAATGTAAAACTCGGGCTGGTTTTGTTCAAACACTTCGGTTTTAAGGCGTATTTCACGTATTGTTTCTTGCCAAAGCCAATCTAAGTCAAATAAATGCCCTCCTTTAATAAAGCGTTTTACGTTTATAAATTCAGGCCTACATGAATAATCGGTGATCACGGTATAATTGCGCTTTGGCTGATTACATAAATAGGCTGCAATATTGGTGGCCCCGGCCGATACGCCAAAATAGCGTTCAAAAGGTTGATGCTGCTGATTTAAAAATTCGTCAAGCACGCCAGCTGCAAAAATACCGCGCATGGCACCGCCTTCTACAACGAGGGTGTTTTTATTATTGTTCATTTTACAATCCTTTTATGACTCTTGATATTATCAACTCGATCTAAAAAATGCGATAGAGATAGTAGAAGAAAAATTAAAACGTATGACAGATCGCGCCAATTACGCTTTTCTGATAAGGTTTAGTATCACAAGGCATTGTTAATAAAGAATAACTATTTATGTTTGATCCTACCGTATCTGTTTTTGAAAACACACAATACCAGCTAGCCGAAAGCCCGCTCTGGCATCCGCTGTTAAATACGTTGTTTTGGGTAGATATAAATAAAAAGCAACTTTTAAGTAAAGGCATTAAAGATATATGTAGAGTGAATACCGTTACAATGCCCGATACACTCAGTGCCTTAGCGTGGATTGATGAGAGTCACTTATTATTAAGTACAAGCACTGGTTTATATAAATACCATATTGAGTCACATAGCCGTGAGCTTATTATTAATATTGAACAAGATCATTTACAGAGGCGTAGTAATGATGGACGGGCTGATCCATGGGGTGGTTTTTGGTTAAGTACCATGGATATAAATGCTAAAAAAGGTGAGGGGAAAATTTATCGGTATTACAAAAAGCATCTCATTGAGGTTATTACCGACTTAAGTATTCCTAATGGTTTATGTTTTGATAAATCTCGTTTGCGCGGATATTACTGCGACTCATTAACGAGTTGTATTTATGTAATAAGTTTAAATGAGCTTACCGGAGAGCCTTGTTCTAAACCTAATGTATTTTATCAATTTGCTAATACAGATGTTGACCCAGATGGATGCGTGCTAGATAAGAGCGGTAACTTATGGGTTGCAGTATGGGATATGGGATGCGTTATGTGTTTATCCCCACAAGCTGAGCTACTCACAACAATTAAACTACCAGCTATTAAAGTAACGTGCACTGCGTTTGGTGGTAAAAATGCAGAGACCCTATTTGTCACTTCTGCATTTGATGAGCAATACAAAACGGCAAAAGAACAACAAGGCATGATATTTCAAATTTCAGGCATAAAAAACGGGCGATTTGAACCCCCCGTTATAGTGTGATTATTAAGTACTTACTTGTAGAGTGCGACTTGGTTTCTGCCAGTATTTTTTGCCTCGTAAAGTGCTTTATCGGCACCACTTATAAGACTTTGCGCAGTTGTCTCTTTATTCGGAATCAAACTATAAACCCCCATGCTTATAGTGAGCTGTTTACTAACAGTAGAGTAGTTATGCTCTATCGCTAATTCTGCCATTTTTTGCTGAATTAGCGCTGCAAATTTTAAGCTGTTATCGGTATCTGTTGCGGGTAAAATAATCGCAAATTCTTCTCCGCCGTACCTAGCTGCCAAATCACCTTGGCGTTTACACATTGCTTTTAACGCTTGCGCTACAGATTTCAAAACTTCATCGCCTTGCTGGTGTCCGTAATTATCGTTATAGCTTTTAAAAAAATCTATGTCGCACATAATTAAAGCAATAGGTTGCACATGGCGCTTACAGCGTAGTACTTCGTTTTGTAATGTGTCATCAAAGCAGCGTCTATTCGCAATATCGGTTAAACCATCGGTATTAACTTGTTCATTAAGTTTTAAATTTGCTGTGATGAGCTGTTGTTGAATATATTGAAGCTCATTCTTAAAGTTTATATTTTTAAAAGCATTAGCTATCATTTCACCAACTAGCTTTAGCCTAATTAAATCTAAGTCTGTCCATTGTCGTTTTTGCTTTACACAGTCACAGCCAATAAACCCAACTAGTTCTTTATCGTAACGCAGGCCAATACATAAAACTGACTGTATTTCTTCAGACTGTAATTCTTCTTTTTCTTTGATTGCTTTTTTAGGAAGCTTTTCAACATCATTTACTTTAAAAAGATGGGTACTATTCATTAAAGTTGTGAAGTAGGGCAATGCGTTTTTAGGTATATGTTGTAACTTATCCTTAAACGGCTCAACCCCTTGATTGACCCATTCATGCGTGTTTCTCATTGACTTTCCATCGTCTGAGAATTTAAATAAATAACTTCTATCTGCAAAGCAAACAGTACCAATTGCTTTTAAGGCAAACTCTATATGAGTATTAATTTCGTCGCTTTGAATATCAATTAAGTCGGTAGAAATTTTTGAAATGATTTTGTCGAAGTTGTATTGTTCATCTTCGCTTTGTTTAATAATTTCAAAGGTTACAATGTGTACGCTATTACTGAGCTGAGCAAGCTTTGCATTTATTAATGAATTTGTTTTTGCTTTTCCTAAAAGAATATTTGAACTTGTATTTATGACTAAATATTTATCAAATAGCTCTCGGAATATTAATTGCTTTTTGCTTTCTGGGCTTGTGAGGATGAGGTGCTTAAAGTCGCCATCATCGTATTTATTATGTGGAGATAGCTCAAATAAACTTTGTGCTTGAGAGTTAGCTTTGTAAGTCTTTTTTTTAGCATCATAAAGTACAACGGCAAAAGGGATTAGCTTTATAGTACTCCAAGTATCTTCTACTGATTTAAAGCCCACTCATTGCTCCATATGAAATTAAATATTAACTCAATATTTTTATTATTGTTTATCTATTATTTAGTACAGTTTTGGCTAATTTACTAAGTTTTTAGTGCGTTTATTTGGCCTTCGTATTACAATTGCAACTGTATATCATTACCCATTTCTACTCTAAGCCACCTACCGGCTTATTTGCAATTTTAAGTATAGGTTATTCAAGCATTTCATGACAGAAATCACTACACACCAGGCATCACGCCGTCGGTTGCTTATTGCTTTGGCAATAACATGTTCATTTATGGTTATTCAGGTTGTTGGCGCTTACTACTCTAACTCCCTAGCAGTACTTGCCGATGCAGGGCATTTGTTTGTGCATAATAGCTCGCTATTTATTGCATTGATTGCTTCTAGCCTCGCTATTCATTTTGCTAAAACCTATAACGATGGACACCAACGAGCAGAGCTGATTGGTGGTTTAATAAATGGAACGCTCTATTTAGCTATTAGCTTAATTATTTTGTATGAGGGGGGCGAGCGCTTTATACATCAGCACGAAGGCAATGAGCTTGCTATTAATAGTTATTTAATGTCGGTTATTGCAGCCATTGGCTTTTTATTTCATGGTGCTGCAGCTTGGGTTTTATATAAAGGTCGCAAGGCGAGTATTAATGTATATGCTGTATTCTTGCACTCATTTTTTGACTTAATATCTACAGTGTCGACCTTTGTGGCTGGTATTTTAATTTACCTAACCGGCTGGACGGTCATTGATATTTTATCAAGTATGCTTATAGCGTCGTTTGTATTATTCACAGGTATAAAGGTTATTATCAGATGTATAAAAGGTTTACGTTTAAATAAAGCGAAGCTGCCTAGAGTGGCTGATATAGAACATGAAATTACAAAAATGGAACATGTTCATAATGTTCACAATGTAACTGTTTCTCGAAAAGATAAAGATATAGTCGTTGGCGCACATGTTGTGCTTAAACAGCACTGTACCATTGAAAAGCATGACGAAGCATGCCGAATGAAAGTAGAGCAGCTACTTAGCAGTAAATTTAAAGTTAAAAATAGTGTGCTTCAAATTGAAAGCCATGAGTGTCATCATATTCATAGCTAACTAAACGAGCCCGTATTAAGCGGGCTCTTAGTATTTTATACGCAGCTTTAAAGTTTATTTAACCGCTAAAACTAACTTAAAGTAAATTTATAATCTCTTCAAAGGTTTTGCCATTACATAAATCTTGTGCTGTCATTGGTTTGGCAAAGTAATAACCTTGTAATACATGACAGCCTACAGCAGAAAGAAATGTAATTTGTTCATGAGTTTCTACCCCTTCAGCAATACAATATAAGCCAAGGTTATCGGCTAAAGAGTAGATTGTTTTAATTATCGATTCGTTGCTTTTATCAAGGCCGATGCTTTGTACAAAGCTTTGATCAATTTTAATAACATTAATCGGAAACTGGCTCAAATAAGTCAGTGATGAATAGCCCGTCCCAAAGTCATCAAGTAATAATTTAAATCCTGCTGTTTTTAGTTTGTGTAATTGTTTTGATGCTTTTTGTTTATCTTCTAGTAGCGTGCTTTCGGTTATTTCAAGACGTAATTGCTTTGGATTTATATTGTGAGCACTTAAAATAGCCACTAAGCGACTCGCTATATGTATTTTTAATATATGCTTAGGTGATAAGTTCAGAGATATATAAAACAGTGGGTTATCATTAAGTAAAGGAGCTAAATCGGTTAAAGCACGTTTTAATGCTTGCTCGGTTAACTTTTCGATTAACCCCGTTTCTTCAGCTACGGGTATAAATACAGCCGGAGATATAAATTGTCCTTTATTCTCCCAGCGCATAAGTAATTCAACCCCATTGATTGTTTTAGCGTGTAAATCAACAATGGGTTGGTAATGATTAAATAGCAGATTTTCCTTTGCTGCATCTTTTAAGTCGTTTTCTAGGATGAGCTTTTGTTTGATTTGCTCGTTCATTTTTTCATTAAAAAACTTAAAACCATTACGGCCATCTTGTTTAGCTTGCATCATCGCAACGTCTGCATTTCGGATCAGAGTATCACTGGAGTTTGCGTCATTAGGATAAAGTGCAACGCCTATGCTTGCAGATATATTAATCGAAAAATCTTCGATGTTAACTTTATTAGCAAGCTCATGGCTTATTGTTTTTACTGTATTGTTGAGTGACTCTATCGAATCAATATTTTCAATTAATACTAAAAACTCATCTCCACTTTGGCGTCCAAGCGCTGCGTTGTCATCAAGCATTGCGCTCACGCGCCGTGTAATATCACACAATAATTTATCGCCAACAGCATGGCCAAATGAGTCGTTTACGGGCTTAAACTTATCTAAATCTATGAACAAAAGAGCGCATTGATTATTACTTTTTTGTGCTTTAACAATTGCTTGCTGAATATTTTTATACATTAAACTACGATTCGGTAAACGTGTTAAAGGGTCAAAGTTTGCTAAATAACGAAGCTCTGTTTCTGCGCGTTTTTGCTCTGTTAAATCTGATATAACTACCACGTAATAACTTACAGTGTTGCTTTCTTTTGCTACTGCAGTAACGCTTAAGTGAACTGGATGCTGGGAGTTTTTTGCGGTTTTTATATTTGCATTTGTACGCCAGTTTTGTTTTGCTTTTAAAGCTTTTAATTTAGCTGCAAATTCTCTGCATTTAGTTTTTCCAATCGCATTAATTATAAGTTTTAGGCTTAGTTTTGTTGAATTGTGTTCGTTCGAAAAAGTGTCTATAAAGCTATTATTTGCAGAAAATGGCATTAGTCGATCATCTAAAATTAACAGCCAATCTGTAATTTGGCTAAATGCCTCACCTAAAATATTTGCTTGTTGCTCATTAGCACGTTGCTCAGTAATATTTGTATAAATGCCCGATACATACTGCGGTTCGCTAGTGTGTTCCTTATACATAATTTGGCCTAGGTCTTGATACCAAAGCCAATGACCTTCTTTATGCTTTAAACGGTAGGCACATTGCCAATGTTGCTGTTTATTTTGTTTAATGTAGGCGTACCATTGAGCTTCTACTCTTCGTCTATCATCAGGGTGAATAAGTAAAAAATAGCGCTCTATGCTAAGGCGTTCAGGTAAATTAAAGTAACCTAATTCTGCGCCCCTTTGCGTGTTAACGGTGTGATCACTAAAACTATAATTCCATACGCCACTTTTGTTGTTTTTTAGCGCAAGCTCAGTTTGTTTTTGCGAATGAATGGTTTCTCTTTGCGCATTTTCTATGGCTACTTGGCGGTTTCTGTACTGCCAAAATAGTAAAAATAATATTAAAAATATACCTATAAGGTATAGGGCATAAGCAAGAGGCGACTGCCACGGTGCGTAGGCAACACTAAAGTTAAGTGACCGTTGCTCGCCAATATTTGTATCTTTTTGGTTTACAACGGAAACCGTTAATGAGTAATCGCCAGGCTGTAATTTCGTAAAAAACACCTGATTTGTTTTTAATTCGTCATAAACAAGTGGATTTGCACCTGAAAGTACTACTTTATAGCGTGTGCTTTCTTTATTTATGTAGTCAAAGTTTGAAAATTTAACTGTTAAACCAACATCGTCATAAGCAAGTTTAAGTGGTTTGTATTTATATTTATTGGGATAATAATTTAGATCTGTAGAAAGTAAGCTTATATCAGTAATTTCAAGGTTACTCTGCGTAAATTGCTCATCAGAGTTAAAATCAGCTGGGTTGAATTGCAAAACACCATGGTAACTGCCAAAAACTATTTGCTTGTTATTTAAAATAATACCAGCAATAGCACTAAATTTATTATTATTCAGCCCATCTTTAACGGTGTAACTTGTTATATTTTGGGTATCTAAATTTAGCTGGTATAAGCCATTTTCACTGCTCGCCCACAAATTACGATTACTGTCTGCGAGCAACATATAAATAGAGTTGGTTCCTAGCGCATTTTTAATGTTAAAAGTGTGCTTTCGTTCATAAGTTTTAGTATCTAGGGCAATAAGGCCTTCTTGCGTTGTAGCAAGCCATAGTAAATTGCGTTTAGTGTCTAAATAAAAGTTTTCTACAGTATTAAATAGATTGTTATTTTTATTATTTGATTGAAATATCGTCGTTAACGTTTCAGTTTTTTCGTGGTATCTATAAAATTTATTTTTAGTGCTTAAAATTAGCTCCTCTGGGTAGGCGTCTAAAGGTGCATGAAAAGTGTAAGCATCTATTGGTTTTGTTTTCTCTTTTAGGCCTTTTATAGGTCTTTTTTTACCTGTTATTGCGTTATAGATATAAAAATCGTCTGAAGAAATATATGCAAAGGTGTCTGATGCTATTTGTGCAAAACCAAATAAATTTGTGTTGTTTAAATCGTTAGATAAAAATGGCTGGTCAGCTTCTTTTTTTCCTGTTTTTTTATTAAATAATTCTAGATTATTATAACGTGAGAGCCATAAATATTGCCCTCCCTTTAAATCACTAGGAAAAATATCAAATACAGCATATTCACCATAAACTGCCTTGGTGTCTGTTGATTCTAAAAACGTGCTCACTTGCTGAGTATTTAAATTATATTTTGCAAGGCCATTATCTGTACCTAACCAAAGTATATTTTCATCCTGCACAATTTTATTAATTAAATTACTGTTAGGTAGGGTGATATTTTTAAATCGTTTTGTTTGTGTTGCCCACGTTAAAACACCTTGAGTACGTGAAGCAAGCCATAGCAGGCCCGATTTATCAATCATCACGTCGTTTATGGTGTTTTCTGTAATGTTAAATTTACTCTCATCAAAGCTTAAAATAAATTCAATGTTTCCGGTGCGTCTAAAGTACTGAAATAAGCCACTTTGAGTCGCAATAAACTCACCAGCGTCTGTTTTTGAGTAATCCCAAATATTATAATCTTCGACTAATGTATTTACTTGATTTGGGTTTATATTTTTATTTTTGTCAAAGGCTAAGAGGTATAAACCTTCTACAGTACCCACCATTAAACCGAGCTCTGCATCAATAGTTAATAGTTTTATATTATTATTATCAGCAGTCACATTTTCATCTTTATGAAGTGAAAGTGGTTTTAATTTTTTACTTTTAATATCAAGTGTATAAAGACCATTGTTAGTACCAACGTATAAGGTGTTGTTATAAAAAGTTATTGCTCTTATGTAATCGTCTTTATTAGTTAAAGCGGTAATTGGCGTTAATTTTTTAGTACTATGATTGTAGGTAAGTATTTGCTCATCAATGGCAAAGTATGATTGCTCATTAAGCTGTGCAATTGCCGAAATTGGTGAGTAGGTATTCGTTTTATCATCTAGTTGCCCAGCGTAAATTTTTTCTGTTTTTAGCGTATTGGGGTTTACTAAATAAGCGCCTGTAACATCTGTAGATACAATAATGTTTCCTGTGGATGTTTCAAACAAGTCATATATGTACTGTTTATCAAGGTCGTAACCTCCGTCAAACGCGGTTACTTGATATCCGTCATAACGGTTTAAGCCTTGTGCAGTGGCAATCCATATAAATCCTATATCATCTTGTAATGAGCGTGTGACATAGCTTTGCGACAATCCTTCATCTGTTGAAAGACGCTGTAATTGCTGAGCATAGTTTTGAGATGCGCTCGCACTTCCAATGCAAAATAAAACAACAGTGACGATAAGAAAAACTATCTTACTCAAATGCACTAATAAACTCGCTCTAAAACAGGTAGGGTGGGGCTTAATTTATAATTAAATATAGCATGTTTTTGAAATGTCGATTACAAAAAACATCTATAAAATAACTTATGTACCTCTTTTAAAACATGAGCTAATCTTTGTAACACAATAGCTTAAAGAATTTAGGTAGTGATATGAGCACAGTTATAAATGTACAATCAGCAAGTAGTTTGCTTTTAATTATAGACTTGCAAGTTAAACTTGCTCCTGCAATATCAGGTTTTGATTCTATTTTAGAAAGTGTACTTAAACTCGCCAAAGTCAGTGATGTTCTTAAAGTGCCTGCGTTAATTACAGAGCAATATGTAGTTGGTTTAGGGCAGACCTCCGCTGAAATTAAGCATGCTTTACCCGATGCGACATATTTTCACAAAACATACTTTAGTGCTTGTGCAGAGCCAGGCTTTATTGAACGCTTAAAAAGCTACGGTAAAATGCAAATTATTGTGGCTGGTACTGAGGCTCATGTGTGCGTTTTACAAACCTGTTTAGACTTAATACAAAACGGCTTTGAAGTGATTTTAGTGCATGATGCGGTTGGTTCACGAAACCCAGAACATAAAAGTTAACCTTAGAGCAGCTTAAACAAGCTGGTGGGGTAATATCGTGTGCAGAAATTGTTATTTTTCAGTGGACAAAAAAAGCGGCGACACCTACGTTTAAACAAATACTACCTATTATTAAGTAGCTCTTAAGTTTAGGTGGTTGTTAATTTTTGGTAAGTTATTTGTTTTTAAAATGCTTGGTATGTTTTATTATTAGGGTTGGTGCTCAAATATAGAGTTTATTCCGTATAGACTTTGATTTGTTTAATAAACTTAAATTGTATTAAGGTATTTATGTCTAGTGTCGCTCGGTTATTTACTCTTATTTTTTCTCTTCTATTTGTTGAGTCTATAGGGATTGGCTTATATTTTGGCACGCTAACTCAAGCCTTTATTATTGGATTACCACTAAGTTTGTTGCCAATATGGCTACTTAAAACACAGCCAAATAGCACTATAACAGCCCATGTTGTAGCTGGTGCGATCATGATGTTTTCTTTTTTACATATACAGCAAGCGTATGGGTTGATAGAAGTTCATTTTGAGATATTTATACTAATGGCAATGTTGATCATGTTTGTAAAGTGGCAGGTATTTATAACGGCCATTGTATTTGTTGCTATTCATCATTTGTCTTTTTACTACCTGCAGACCCAAAATACCGGATTTTATGTTTTTGACCCTGACAGATTAGCATTTACTACTGTGCTTATTCATGCCGGCTATGCTGTCGTTGAAGTATTAGTAGCAGGTTATATAGCAATAACATTACAGCGAGAGCGACGTGCAGGTTTGTCATTAAGCTTTGCAACAGAGCAAATAATGAAAGACCCTGAAAATATTAAGCTATCGCTGCGCGCAGATGATACTAATAGTAAGGCTGTGGCCGGATTTAATACATTACTAGATTACATTGCTGATGTTATTAAACAGGTTCAAACTCAGTCATTATCATTGCAAAACAACTCACAAGAGCTTATTCAAGTGCATGATCAGCTAGCTGATGGGGCAACACAGCGAACGCAGCAAACAGACGACATAGCAAACTCAGGTGCACAAGTGGCCCATGGCTTTAAGTTGGTTGAAGAGGAAAGTGAGGTATTAAAAAATCAGGTCGATCATATCACTCAGGCAGCAGGTAATGCTTTAAAAGAAGTGCTACAAACTGATGCTAAAAGTCGAGAGTTATTGACGCTACTTAATCACACCGAAGAGCAAATAAACCATTTAGTCGCGGCGGGTGACGTTATTTCAAGTTTGTTAAATGAGATATCAGGTATTGCAGAGCAAACGAACCTCCTTGCTTTGAATGCTGCAATTGAGGCTGCTCGAGCTGGGGAGCACGGGCGCGGCTTTGCTGTTGTAGCAGATGAAGTAAGATCGCTTGCAAACCATAGTAAGGCCACCACCGATAAAATAAGCCTAACGTTAAAAGATTTAGTAAGTAATAGTAAAACATCGACTCAATCAATGAGCCAATGTGTTAGTTTTGTTGTTGATTTAACAGATATTAGTGCAGCAATGAAAGAAAATATTTCGGCTATGAGTGCACAAATAGAGGCCGTTTCTGCAAGTTCAGACTCTGTTGCACAGGTTGTTGCAGAGCAAGCAGGTAATACTGAATTAATAGCAAGTAGTACTGATAATATGCGCCAAAACCAATATCAAGATACGCAAATAGTGCAGCAGTTAACTGCTAAGGTGCAACTTATTGATGTAAGCATTGATGTGTTAGAGCAAAGTATTGCTAAATTCAAATAAACCTAAGTTGGTCACTTATGTTTTGATAGCAGCTTGGTTTGTTAGCATAGTGACTGGGCTAGTATACTTTCAAATGACGCAGCTTACTGATTTTGATACTAATAAGTTGTTAAATGAACCACAGTGGTTTTATAAATTTAAACAACAAATTAAATATGAAAATAACCAGCATGCTTCTTTAGTAATTGTAACAGACCCTAATTGTGGTTGTACTCTTCAGGCTAAAACGCACTTGAAGCAACTAGCTGATTTTTCGAACCAAAAGGGTGTACAGGTAATAAACCTCGAACAATCGAAACTTTTACAAGCGGTAATACCCTCCACACCCGCAGCGGTTGTCTTAGACAAAAAAGGAGAGTTTGTATATGCGGGGCCTCTTTCTGAAGGACTTGGTTGCGCTCAGGGCAGCGGTTTTGTTGAAACTGTAATTACTAATTTAATGGCTGGGTTTAATAACGAGCTATTACTTAACAATACTAAGGGTTGTTACTGTACAACTTCAACCCAAGCATAATAGAGCAACTAGCTAGTTGCTCTATTATTCATAAATAACGCAGTTAGCGCTGAAAATAGCTGCTAGAGATAAGTTTATTATCTAAGGTTTAGGCTAAGTTAGTACGTCATTAATCCATAAACACCTAATAGTACAAACACGCTGGCAGCAATAAACCTTACACTATTAAGCGATATTCGCTTTAACAGTGCATTACCTGCGTAAATTACAGGGATATTAGCGATTAGCATTCCTAATGTTGTACCAATAGTTACCCAGAATACGTCTTGATATTGGGCACCGAGTAATACTGTAGCAACTTGTGTTTTATCACCTATTTCAGCGATAAAAAATAATACAAAAGATACTAAAAATGCGCCATATTTATCATATCGATGGCTAACATCTTCATCCTTATCTGGAATTAGCAGCCATATACCAACTGCAATTATGCTTACATTAACGATTATTGGTAAATAGGAGAGAGTAATACTTTCACTTATCCAGCCGCCAAGCCAAGCAGATAGGCCATGATTAATAAGTGTGGCGGCTAAAACACCTAGAGCCAGAGCTGCTTTATTACGAAAGCGTACGGCAAGTAATAGTGATAAAAGCTGAGTTTTATCGCCAATTTCGGCAAGCGTGACGGTGACGGTTGAGGTTACAAAAACTTCCATTAAAAAATACTTATAGGCGGGAGTGCTAAACCAAGGCAAACACGTATCTCCCGCCATGAGGATAGTGCCTACCTAGGTCTCGCCGATAATGCTTGCTACAACATTACAAACTTACCATGCACATGAGGTGCAATTATGTTGATAAGTTTACTCATTACTGAGCGGGCTACTCCCCTAAGAGGTGGGCATTATTCCATAACTTCATTTTTAGGTAAATATAGTAAAAAGAACAAAGGCTATTATTTAATAAATAATGTGTATTTTTATTGAGGAAGCTATTGATAACAATTGTCGTTTAGATTAGTATGCATCCATTGAATGTAATTAACACGGTTTGTATTGATGTATATTTGTCTTTGTCACGGTGTGACTGATAAAAAAATTGAGCAAACAATTGACGATGGTGCAACGACCATGCGTGAATTAACTAAAGAGCTTAAAGTGGGCAGCCAATGCGGTAAGTGTTGTGGTTGTACTAAAAAGATCCTTAATCGTAAACTTATTGAAATTGCAGATATTACCGATCAAGTTGCGTAATTACATTTTAAAAAATTCATAAAAAAAGCAGCTTTATTAAGCTGCTTTTTTTATGGCTGAATCATTGTTTACAGTTGAGACTGTAAGTAATTTTCAAGCCCTGTATTTTTAATAAGTAATTGCTGTGTTTCTAGCCAGTCAATTTGCTCTTCTTGCTCGTTTAAAATGTGATCGAGCGCTTCTCGGCTAATATAGTCTTGTTTACTTTCAGCTAATTTAACTGCACTTCTCAGTTCGTCGATAGTATCAAGCTCAAAGCTCATATTAGCTGCAATCATTTCTTCGCTGTTTTCACCAATACGTAATCGGCCTAAGTCTTGAAGATTTGGTAGCCCTTCTAAAAATAAAATGCGTTCGATTAAACGATCGGCGTTTTTCATTTTTTGAATAGATACTTTGTAGTCCGCTTTATCTAGTTGTGTAAAGCCAAAATCTTTAAACATACGTGCATGTAAAAAATATTGGTTAATACCTACAAGTTCATTAGCTAGCACTTTATTTAGTGCTGCAATAACGTCTTTATCGCCTTTCATAATATGCTCCTGCTAGCCTAGTTGTGCTTGGTGGTAATTTGGAGCACCGATTTTGTCAATTAAGCCAATTTGCTGCTCTAACCAATAAACGTGATCTTCTTCGGTATCAAATAATAGCTTTTCTAAAATGCTACGAGATTGGTAATCTTGTTGCTCTTCGCATATTGCGATTACATCTTTAACACACGCAACTACTTCAAGCTCAAGTGTTAAATCGTTTTGCATCATACTTTTTACGTCAGTACCAATTAATAAGTCACGACGCTTAGTCATGTTTGGTACGCCTTCTAAAAATAAAATGCGTTTGATAAGCCAATCTGCGTGATCTTTTTCTTCTTCCATTTCGTGGTTAAGGCGCTCGTATAGCTTGTTTAAGCCCCAGTCATCATACATGCGTGAGTGTATAAAATACTGATCGATTGCCGCTAACTCGTTAGCTAACAATGTGTTAAATGCATCGATTACTTTTTGATTACCTTTCATGATAAATCGCCTTAACTATTTCAATTGTATGCAGTGTAGTATAAATTGCTTTTATTGCAAGTTTTTCTTTAAAAATCATTGGTTTACTATTGGTTTTGATTCTTATTTAAGTTTGCGTTATTGCTTGGTTTATGGACAGTTTTTTATTTGTATTTAAACCCACTTATGTCTTTTCGCCCAAAAATAAAAGCCACTTATAATAAAAAACGCCAGTGATAATGCTATTAGTAACCATAAAAATTGTACTATTGGCCCAGCAAAATCGCCTATATGAAATTTGTATTTAAAGTTCCATGCTTGGGTTGTAAAGTTAGTTTTACTGGCATCAAACGAATCTAATACCTCCCCAGTAAAAGGGTTTGCCCATACCCAGCTATATGCATGGCTTTCGCCAGGGTTTTTAACTCTAAGTACGAGTACATCATTTGTTTTTTTAGGTAGATACACCCTATATAATTGAGCATTTACAAAGGTACCTTGGGCATTTTTAATTGCTTCATTATAATTTGCAACACCTTGAAATGGGCGGCTTATTTTAGGTGCAGAGGGCCTGCTTTGAACTTTATTAAATGTCACAAACTCTAATACGGATTGAGTTTGTGTTTTCCAATTAAACGCCATTCCTGTAAACGCTATAAGTATTAGCGGTATAAAAAAATAGACTCCTAATACAGTGTGTAGTTGATACATTAACACTCTAAATTTAGCTTTAGGTTTTATGGCCAAGCGTTTAACTCTGTTTTTGGGTTTTGCCCAAATATAAAAGCCGAGCATTACGTTTACTAAGAGCGTTAAAGCACATACAGACATCCAGTTTTTAAAGGGCTTGTTCCCATCACTGTCTTCAAACAATAACCAGCGATGTAAGCCTAAAGTAAAACCATAAAGCGTATCGCTACTTTCGTAGGTGTGTAGCACTTCGCCCGAGTAAGGGTTTACACTCACGTAATGTCTATTTGCTAACCTAAATTGCCACGCGAGTGTTTTATCAGCCTCGGGCATAAAAAAGTTTATTTTTTGCTGTGTATGGCTTTGCACATATTCGATTAGTTTTTGGTTGCTTAATGTTTTTGCCTGAGGGGTAACTTGCCATTTATCTGGTTGAATAAAATGCTGTATATCTTTAGCGTAAATTAATACTGCACCCGTTAAACTTACTATTAATAAAAACAATCCGCTAATTAGGGCTAAACCTAAATGGATTCTGCGTAACCAAAGTTTCAAAAAGTGTATCTCAATGTTGAGCTAATACACTTATTGTAAATGATAATACGAGCAGTTTTCAATTAAATACCGCTCTAGTGTTTCATGCTTCGCTATTAATTGTATAAGGTTGGTTTTCGATTATGCAGTTTTCAATGTTAAAATTGTCATGCATAAAACGTTTCACGTCAGTAAGTTTAACTCTAGTTTTTGTGCTAATTACTAGCTCACAGTGACTTTGAGTATCATCAAGTAGCCACACTTTTATACTTACTACAGACTCAATATTAAATTCTTTTTTAATAGCGCGAGTTAGCGCATCTGTATCTAAGTTGCTAGGTGCTGCTTGCATTAAAATTTTACAACTTTCCTTTAATAATAAAACGCCGTGGTAAATCACATAGATTGAAATAAGTACCGTGGCTATCAAGTCTACAATATACCAATCAAATAAAATAATGAGCGTACCAGCAATCATCACTACAATAGACGCCATAGCGTCAGAAACGTTATGAATAAATGCAGCTCTAATATTCATATTGTGGTTTGCGCCTGCTTTATAGGTTAGTAATGCCGTAGCTATATCTACAATAAGCGCAATTGCAGCAACCCAAACTACTACCCAGCCATTAATAGGTTGCGGGTTTATGTAATTTGCTATTGCCTCAAAAATTAAATACACACCTATGACTATTAACGTGCTGCTATTAAAAAGTGTGGCGAGTATTTCGGCGCGTTTATAACCAAAATGATGAGTTGAACTTGCAGGTTTAGCACCGATTTTACGAGCGACTAGTGCAATGAATATAGCCCCAGCATCACTTAGATTGTGAAGTGCATCTGCTATTAAGGACAAGCTACCCGAAAATATGCCACCAATAATTTGCACTACACTCAGCAATACATTAATTAAAATAGCGATAAAAAGCTGCTTGTTACTTTGGTTATCATCTACATGGCTATGTGCGTGATTGTGTCCCATGGGGCCTCTTTTTTATGTGCAGACTAATACTAATACCATGCGTATTTTTACATTGTAAGTAAAGTGAATTAACATCATAGGACTAATGATAGTGCATACATATTCAAAATTTAACAAAGCATGCTAAATACTGATTTTTTATAGGGTTTAATGCCAAATACTTGCGAGTTTAGTGATTTAGTGCATTAATGTAAGTAATATAAAATGATTAAAGTTGCTGAGTGAAAGCATGGATAAAGGTTCAAACTTTAGCGTGATGTCAGGGAAAGGCCAGTCAATTCGAAGTAAACTAATTATAACCTTTATAATTATTGCTTTAGCTCCACTTTGTTTACTGACGTGGTTTAGCTTTAGTCATGTTAATAGCACGCTTAAACAACATTTAGATAATGAACTCAGTGAGTTAAGTGATATTGGTAAGCAATTTGCTAATATTTGGTTTACTGATCACATTAAAGATTTATATTTGCTAAAAGCTCAACTCACGACAGCTCCTTTACAAAAGCAAAACTTAATAGAGAAATTTGAGAAGCAGTACGATTTTGTCAATCACGTTGAACTAGTTGATGTTAGCCTCGGAGATACGCAGCCTAACTCTGATTTTTTTAGCTCATTAGAAAAACAAAGCATTGATAACATTTTTGAACGTGTGTCTGTATCGAGCAAGATACAGTTTCAAACGATGGGTCTTTCTAATAAAGCGATTCACATAGTTGCAATCCCCATCTTAAACTCTAATCAACAATTGGATGCTATTTTACTTGCAGATGTAAATTTAGCTGGCTTATTAAATAATCTAAATAAAATACATGCAGAGAATAAAGACATAACATTTTATGTTATGCACCATAATAAAATACAGCAACTTATTGAAGGCACAGATAATTCCCTGTTTCTTTCTCAAAATAGCTCTGTGCTAAATCGAGTTTTTTCTTACAAAAATACTAATAACGAAACTCTATATGCCTACAAAAGTAATTTAAATTTTTTAAATGAAGATGGTTGGCAATTATTGGTCTCTAAGCCTGTAAAAGTAGCGCTTCAGGGGGCTGATAATTATAAACAATTAGCAATACTAACTAATGCAGCGGCGCTGATATTAATACTTATTTCATCTTTATGGTTTGGGCGCAGGCTATCTAGGCCTTTAATTAACCTAGCTAAAACAGTAGAAAATATTACTAAAGGTAACACAGGTAAAGTTGCGATACTTAATGACAGTAAAGAGTTTAATCAACTTTCATCAGATTTAAATGAACTAGTAGAAGTAAAAGCAAAGCAACAAAATACCTTACAAGAGCAACGTACGGCCTTACAAGTTGCGCTAAAGCAGCTCGCAGAGCAAAAAAGTGCGCTAGATGAGCACGCTATTGTCGCGATAACGGATTTACATGGCACTATTACTTTTGTAAATAAAAAGTTTTGCGAGATCAGTGGCTACGATGAGCATGAGTTAATAGGCAAAAATCATCGCCTTTTAAATTCAGGTAAGCACGACAAAGCATTTTTTAAAGAAATGTATCAAACCCTCAAACGTGGTGATGTATGGAACGGCCATATTTGTAATAAAGCAAAACATGGTGGAATTTATTGGGTAGATACCACCATTGCGCCATTTTTAGATGAGCACGGTAAGCCGCAAAGTTACATTGCTATTCGAACTGATTTAACAGCACTTAAACTGCAAGAGCTAGAGCTTGAGCAACATAAAACACAATTACAGCTTGTAATTGACTCAACCGCTGTGGGTATTTGGGATTGGTATGTTGATACAGGTAAAGTTACATTTAACAATCGATGGGCTGAAATTATCGGCTATCAGCTAAGTGAAATTGAACCTTGCAGTATAAATACTTGGTATAAGTACGCTCACCCCGAAGACTTGATCATATCTGAACAAAAACTCAAAGAGCACTTTAGTGGGCAAACAGATTACTATGTGCATGAAGCCCGTATGAAGCATAAAAATGGGCATTGGATTTGGGTGCTAGATACTGCAAAAGTAGTTGAGTGGAATAGTGATGGCTCACCAATGCGTATGATTGGTACTCATTTAGATATATCAGCTCAAAAAGCGACTGAACATGAGTTACAGGGGAGTCGAGACAGGTTTGCATCTTTAGTTGCTAATATACCCGGAATTATTTATCGCTGTAAGTTTGATGATAAGTTAAGCACTCTTTATATGAGTGAGCAATCGATAGAAATAACAGGTTATTCACCTAATGAACTAATTCATAATGAATCTTTAGATTTTTATGACTTA
Source organism: Pseudoalteromonas sp. S3178 (assembly GCF_005886985.1). Classification (NCBI taxonomy): domain Bacteria; kingdom Pseudomonadati; phylum Pseudomonadota; class Gammaproteobacteria; order Alteromonadales; family Pseudoalteromonadaceae; genus Pseudoalteromonas; species Pseudoalteromonas sp. S3178. Next base: position 51,310 of record NZ_PNCW01000021.1, read on the forward strand.
ATACATAAAGATGACGCACTAAAGGTAAAAAATGAAATATTGCACTGTGTAAGAGCTAAACAATCTTGGTCTATTGAGTACAGAGTAAATGCCCGTGATGGAAGCTTACATTGGGTAAATGAAAAAGGCCAAGCAATTTACGCAGATGATGGCAGCGTTTTATATTTAGATGGTTTTATTTTAGATATTACACAGCGTTATAACACACAACTAGAAATTAAACGTCAGCAAAGCTTATTAGAGTCAATGAGTAAACAAGGGCAGATTGGCGCCTGGGAAATGGACTTACAAGCGCATACGCTTTATTGGTCTGACGAGGTTAAGGTTATTCATGAAGTGCCTGAAGACTTTGAACCGAATATTGATACTGCCATTGAATTTTATAAACCAGGAGTACATCAAGATACTATAAATACGCTGTTTGAATGTGCTGTGACGCTTGGAGAGAGTTGGAGCGCTGAACTTATTATTTTAACTCATACAGGGCAAGAGCGCTGGGTTAAATCAATGGGGCAGGCAGAATTTAAAGACGATAAGTGCGTACGAGTATTTGGCTCATTTCAAAGTATTGACGCCCATAAACGTTTAGAACTCGAAAGTGAAAAAGCCAACAGATACAACAAAAACTTAGCATCATTAACTGTTGCGCCAGAGGTGCAAAATAGTGAAGTGGCTCAAGTTAAAAAATTAGCCATTAAATCAATGTGTGAAGTGTTAAATGTAGCTCGCGCATCAATATGGATTTTTAACCCACAACGAAACGTAATGGCTTGTCATGGTTTATATATTCAAGGGCAGGGGTTTGTTGATTCTGATGCTGTATTAACCGCTAAAGACTACCCAGGCTATTACAATGCCATTTTTGAACATAATTTAGTGGCCATAGAGGATGTATATACGCATCCAGCAACCACTGACTTTACAGACTCTTATACTAAGCCTCTTAATATTAAATCAATGTTAGACGCTGTAATTGCTAGCGGAGACGGAAACTTAGGGATTTTGTGCGCAGAAACCGTAGGTGAGCACCATCATTGGAGCCAAAGTGAGGAAACCTATCTTCGTTCTTTAGCGACGTTAGTGGGCAGTACGTTAGTGTCTCAGCAACGTAAAGTTATAAGTGAAGAGCTAAAAATTGCTCTTGTCAAAGCCGAAGAGGCAGCCGTTGCTAAGAGCGACTTTTTAGCCACTATGAGTCACGAAATTAGAACGCCTATGAATGGTGTATTGGGTATGCTTGAGCTGGTGGAGCTTGAGCCACTATCTAAACCAATCGAAACTAAAGTCGGTATCGCTAAAAAAAGTGCTCACTCTTTATTGGGGGTCATTAACGATATACTTGATTTTTCAAAGGGTGAAGCAGGTAAAATTGAACTTGAAAAAATTAACTTTAATGGCCGTGATTTAATAGGTGAAATTGCTGCGGCTCAAGCACTGTCAGCACAGGAGAAAGGCATTGAGATCATTCTTGATTTAGTCTCGCTAGAGCCTTCACAGTTGTGCGGCGACCCTGGTCGTATTCGCCAAGTTGTAACTAATTTACTAAGCAATGCCGTTAAGTTTACCAGCCACGGGGAAGTGGTGGTTAGTGCAAAAGTTAATAAATTAGCGCAAGGTTTAGCGTTTGTTATTAGTGTGAAAGACTCAGGCATTGGAATTAGTGAGGAAAAACAACAGCAATTATTTACACCTTTTTCTCAAGTTGATGCATCAACAACGCGTGAATATGGTGGCACAGGTTTAGGCCTTGCTATATGTAAACAGCTTTGTGAATTGATGGGGGGAGAGATTTCTCTTGTCAGCCAACAAGGAGAGGGGAGTGTATTTACAGCCACTGTTATGCTTACTCAAGGTGAGCAAAAAGAACGCTACATCCCTAATGTTAATATGGCTGAGTTAACGGTTTTAGTTGTTGATGACAATGAAACAAATCGTATTGTTATTTCTCAACAACTCCAGCACTGGGGCGCCAAAGTAGTCCTTGCCTCTAATGCTAAACAAGCATTGGATATGTGCGCGCAGCAATATAAAAATAATCAGGAAATGTACAATATAGCGGTACTTGATATGCAAATGCCTGAAATGGATGGCATTGAGCTGTGTAAAGTATTAAAAGCGGATGAGCGCTATAAATTAATGCCACTTGTAATGATGACGAGTATTGCGGGTATGGAAGGTGCGCAAAAATATTCAGATGCTGGTTTTCAGGCATATTTTCCAAAGCCAGTAACAACGGCCGATTTAATTTCGGCGTTGTCTGTTATTACAAGTAACGAAAATGATGAAGTGCTGCCATTAGTTACACCAGGTTATATTTCTTCGCTTAAAAAAGAAAAAGTAGAAGAGCCTGCGCAAATATTATTAGTTGAAGATAACCCTATCAATCAACAGGTTTCTAAATTAATGCTTAAAAAGCTTAATTGCGAAGTGACTATTGCTGAAAATGGGCAATTAGCCATCGATATATTAAAAGCCCACGAGCCTGACTTTTTTAAAGTTGTTTTAATGGATTGCCAAATGCCTGTAATGGATGGGTTTGCTGCCACTGCAGCTATTCGCAAAGGGTTGGCGACGATGAAACATAAAGATATTAAAATCATTGCGCTGACGGCTAATGCAATGGAGTCAGATAAAGAGCGTTGTATTAAAGCAGGAATGGATGATTACTTGAGTAAACCAATTCAATTAGATATTTTAAAAGATAAATTAGAGCAGTACATTTAGGATTAAAAATAAATGAAACAACCCGTTATTATTCGTGACGCGAAGCCAAGTGACGCGAAAACTATTTTGCATTTTATTACTGAGCTTGCCATATACGAAAAAGAGCCAGACGCTGTAAAAACAGATGAACAAGCCATTTTAGATACTTTATTCAGTGAAGGTGCCACCGCTCATAGTATTATTTGTTTACAAGACGATGAACCCATTGGCTTTGCTGTGTATTTTTACAACTATTCAACGTGGCTTGGTAAAAACGGTTTATACCTAGAAGATTTATACGTTAGCCCAGATAGTCGCGGAAATGGCGCAGGCAAAGCAATAATGAAGCACCTTGCAAATAAAGCAATTAGTAATAACTGCGGTCGCTTTGAATGGGTGGTACTTGATTGGAATAAACCTGCAATAGACTTTTATGACAGTATTGGGGCTAAACCTCAAAATGAATGGATAATTTATAGGTTAACAGGGCAAGAGCTAATCGACTTTGCTAAGTGATTTATTATTGCGATTAGATTAAGGCGTGTTGATCTTTGATGGTTGAATTTGCAGCAGTATGTTTGGTTTTTAGGCAAGGCAGAGCCTATGAAGTGTGGTTATTCCACATAAATAGGTGATAACGCAGCATAAATGCTAAACATGCGCTGCCCTTCGGGTTCTTCCTAGGGGCGATAAACTCTTTGTTGCTCGATTTTTACTTAGCCCACTAGGTTACAAACCTTGCGCCGCGATTTAATCGCCCCTAGATTGAACAAATTTCAATCCGCAAAGATCAACACGCCCTAATATAAAAATAAAAACAGAACATAAAACAACCACATTTTTATTTTTGCAAGTCATAGAA
>NZ_PNCW01000210.1:0-266 GCF_005886985.1 Pseudoalteromonas sp. S3178
AATATGGCAACCTTGAATACGGCCGCCTAGGTATACAACAAACAACTTCACTCTTACACTCCACTCCTTTAAAACCCAAGTATACTCTCAACTCAAAGACTTGGCTTTATTGAGTTAGATGATTATTCTGAATAAACACTCTCAGTGAAGGACAATATAATGAAAAAAACATTCCTCGCGCTTTTGGCTAGCTTTAGCCTGTCATCAACAGCTCAAGTAACCTTAATTCACAATGTAAATGGCTATACGCCCACTAAATCACAGCA
>NZ_PNCW01000211.1:0-522 GCF_005886985.1 Pseudoalteromonas sp. S3178
GACGGCTCATACTTTGCGTAATTTTATAGCGCCATAATCTTTGACGATATCTCAAACTTGTATAATGGCTGCCTTGGTCTGAATGGAATATCAGTCCGCTAGGCTTAGCACGACTTTCATAAGCTATTTCTAACGCTTTTAATGTTAGATTGGTGTCAGGCGAGAATGACATCGCCCAACCCACAACCTTGCGAGCAAACAAGTCGATAACAACTGCTAAATATGCCCAGCGGTTTCCAGTCCAAACATAAGTGACATCAACGCACCACACAGTATTTGGCTCAACAACATCAAACTGCCTATCTAGTTTATTAGATATCTCAAGATGCTCATTGCCACCACGTTTATATTTGTGCTGTGGTACTTGGCAGCTTGTTAAATTTAACTTGGTCATCAGCTTTGTAGCGCGATAACGGCTTAACTTGTAACCATTGTTTGTAATTATTCCAGCAATGGTACGTGCGCCAGCAGAGCCATTACTCAGCTTATGAATTGCTTTTACTTCAGCTTCTAAGCGAAGTT
>NZ_PNCW01000212.1:0-271 GCF_005886985.1 Pseudoalteromonas sp. S3178
AGAAGATTTGATTACATACGCCGAATATAAGCAATTTCCAATTATTCCTTGTAATCTATGTGGTTCACAAGAAAACTTACAACGACAGAATATTAAAGCGATGCTTGTTGATTGGGATGCTAAAACACCAGGTCGTGTTGAGAGTATTTTTAAATCAATACAGAATGTTAGCCCGAGTCAGCTAGCTGATAGAGGCTTGTTTGATTTTATTAATTTACCAATCGACCGAGAGGCGCAAAAAGCAGAGTATGAATTTGCTGAGGCCACCGTG
>NZ_PNCW01000213.1:0-399 GCF_005886985.1 Pseudoalteromonas sp. S3178
AATGTTTAGCTCTTCTAATACTTCAGCGGTTTCACGCAGTTGTCCTTGATAGTACACTTTACGCTTACCACCAAGTGCGGCACCGACATAAGAAAGTGGTGTTAAGTCGCCACTCGCACCCACAGAACCCATAGAAGGGATAGCTGGGATGATGCGGATGTTTAGGAAGGTTTCCATCTGCGCCAGCAATTCCCAACTAACGCCTGAAAAGCCTTTGGCATTGCAGTTCATGCGGATCAATAAAGTCGCGGCACAATCAGACTCTGAAAGGTAATCACCAACGCCACAGCCATGATAAGCAATGAGGTTTTGTTGTAATTCTTCAGAGAGAGAAGTCGAAATACGGTTACTTGCTGAGTTACCAAAACCAGTCGTCACGCCGTATATATCTTCTTGATT
>NZ_PNCW01000214.1:0-294 GCF_005886985.1 Pseudoalteromonas sp. S3178
ATGCCAAGTAGTGGCTGGCCAAACTTAGTTGTTAGGCTAACAGTAAAGCCGAACAAGGTTTCGATGTTTACCAAAATGGTGAAGCTTACGGCTGTTACCAGGGTACCGATGATCCAGGTGGCCTGTACTCTGCCCAATGCAAAACGTTCAACAGCATAGGATACGGGCGCTTCTAGCATCGAAATAGACGAGGTGAGTGCGGCAATACTCATCAAAGCAAAGAAAGCGAAGCTTACCAAGAGGCCAATACTCCCCATACTATCAAACAATGCTGGCAATACTTGAAACACTAAG
>NZ_PNCW01000215.1:0-277 GCF_005886985.1 Pseudoalteromonas sp. S3178
TATCATTGAGTCGAAATCATTCAAACTTTACTTGAATAGCTTTAACCAAAGCCGCTTTGATACGATGGAAACCGTGCGCCAAACGCTAGCTGCGGATCTTTCCACGGCATCAAATAGCCAAGTTAGCGTGACATTATTTGGCGCAGACGAATTCGATTGTATTCCTTTCTCGCGCCTCCCGGGTGAGTGTATCGATGAGCTGGATATTGAAGTTGATAGCTACACACCAAATAGTGACTTACTACAGCTTGCCTCTGAGGATATGGTTGACGAGACG
>NZ_PNCW01000216.1:0-379 GCF_005886985.1 Pseudoalteromonas sp. S3178
CGGCTACTTGGCCTAGAGATTGGCGCAGATGATTATGTGTGCAAACCGTATAGCCCCAGAGAAGTGGTTGCTCGTGTTAAAGCGGTGCTGCGCCGAGTGACACTGAACGGTAATGGTCAAAAGCATGATATAGAAGATAAGCTTACGCTAAATGAAGATACGCTCTTCGTGTCGTTTTTGACCAACAGCGTAAGCCTCACTCATGTTGAATTTTTACTTTTAAAGTCAATACAAGCCCATCCAGGGCGGATATACAGCCGTGATAAGTTGATGGATCATATTTATGATGATGATCGCATTGTCAGCGACCGTACTATTGACAGCCATATTAAGAAAATCCGCAAAAAGTTGCACGGTATCGCGCCTGAGCATGAGTTTA
>NZ_PNCW01000217.1:0-367 GCF_005886985.1 Pseudoalteromonas sp. S3178
TATAAATATGATCAAGCGTCACATCTGGGTATTCTTTCGCGACTTCATTGACCACTTCACGCCACAGTACACTGGTTGCCAGCACGTTGGCTTTATCTACAGAAGTCACATGATTGCTTCTAAGTCTCGCTGCATCAAAAGCAAAACGGGCGATGCGTTCGATTTCTTTGCGCGAATAGGTTTGCGTATCAAACGCTGACTCGCTTTCGCCATCACCTTGGCGACCTTTTTCGCCAAAATAAATCCCGCCAGTAAGCTCACGGACGCATAAAATATCAAAACCTTGCTGGCTAATGTCACTGCGTAGTGGAGAGGCGGCGCTCAATGCGGGCAATAGCTGCGCCGGACGCAGATTACAAAATAGCTG
>NZ_PNCW01000218.1:0-338 GCF_005886985.1 Pseudoalteromonas sp. S3178
CATACAGTAGCCTTTTTTATTGACGATATTTTACCGACGACGTCGATTTATGATTCATTACACGCACAAAGCATAATAATCCAATGTATTTATAACGTAATTAACCGTTAGATGGTTCAAGTGCCTCAATGACATCATATGTGTAGGGTGTATTTTCGAGAATAATATGTAAACAAGCGCCTCCATGTGCAGGGCTTTGCATTTTTACTTCTCCTTTGAGCTTTTGCGTTACCAGGTTGTATACGATGCTTAAACCTAATCCCGTACCGCCATCATGACGTTTTGTGGTAATAAAGGGTTCAAAAATAACAGGTATTAGCTCCTTATCTATGCCATTA
>NZ_PNCW01000219.1:0-252 GCF_005886985.1 Pseudoalteromonas sp. S3178
GCAGGTCAGGATCCACCTCAAATAAATTCACCAAAACCAACCCATACTCCGTCCTCCTGACACAGGTCAGGGCCCACCCCAACCAAACCACCAAAGTAAAATAGACTCTGTAACCAGTTCAGAGCGATGAAGCAGCGGCGCACCTTCACACACCAGCCTCACTTCATACACAGCCCCCAATTTATACTCCGTCTTCCTGACGCAGGTCAGGGTCCATCCCAATTAAAACCACCTACCAACCTCAACAACTTA
>NZ_PNCW01000022.1:0-75256 GCF_005886985.1 Pseudoalteromonas sp. S3178
TAAATTTAGCGCCGTTTTTTTTAAGCTATTAAAGGTGAAAGCTTACGCTTTTTTCTCTTCAACGCTTGCTAGGTATTCGTCAAACGTACCTTGAAAGTCAATTACTTGCTTATCTTTAATATCAATAATGCGTGTAGCAAGTGACGATACAAACTCTCGGTCGTGGCTTACAAAAATAAGCGTACCTTCAAAGTCTTTAAGTGCATTGTTTAATGCTTCAATGGCTTCCATATCCATGTGGTTTGTTGGCTCGTCCATTACAAGTACGTTTACGTCTTGCATCATTAACTTACCAAATAACAAACGGTTTTTTTCACCACCTGAACAGTTACGCGCTTTTTTGTTTGAATCGTCGGCAGTAAACAACAAACGGCCTAACATGCCACGAACCATTAAATCGTTATGCTTAGCTGTACGCCATTGCGACATCCAATCAAACAAAGTTAAATCGTTATCAAAATCTTTTGTGCTGTCTTGCGGGCAGTAACCAAAACTCGCATTTTCAGACCATTTAATTTCGCCTTCATTACTTTTAAGCTCGTTAACTAAACAGCGTAAAAAGGTTGTTTTACCCACACCGTTTTCGCCAATTACCGCAAGCTTAGCGCCTGCTTCTAGTAAAAAGTCGCCGCCGCTAAATAATGTTTCGCCATCAAAACCGTGGCCAAGCTTGTTAACTTCAAGCGCTTGACGGTACATTTTTTTGCCTTCGTCAAAACTAAGTGATGGGCTCATACGGCTCGATGCTTTAACTTCATCAAGCTTAATTTTATCCATTTTTTTAGCGCGCGAACTTGCTTGTTTAGCTTTTGACGCGTTAGCACCAAAACGGTTAACAAAGTCTTGAAGCTCGTCAATTTCGGCGCTCTTTTTAGCGTTTTCAGCTAAAAGCTGCTCACGTTGCAGGCCTGCCGCTTCTAAAAACTTCTCGTAGTTACCTGGGTAAATACGCAGCTCGCCGTAATCAATGTCGGCCATGTGTGTACATACTGAGTTTAAAAAGTGACGGTCATGGGAAATAATAATCATGGTACATTTACGTTTGTTTAGCTCATTAGCTAGCCACGTAATAGTATGAATATCCAAGTTATTGGTAGGCTCATCGAGTAGCAGTATGTCTGGATTTGCAAACAGCGCCTGTGCTAAAAGCACACGTAGTTTCCAACCTGGGGCAACATTTGCCATTAACCCGTAATGAAATTCTTTTTCTATGCCGGCTTCTAGCAAAATTTCTTCTGCGCGGCTTTCGGCCGTGTATCCATCCATTTCAGCAAATACACTTTCAAGGTCGGCTACTTTCATGCCGTCTTCTTCGCTCATTTCTGGCAATGAGTAAATGCGGTCACGTTCTTGTTTTACTTTCCAAAGCTCAACGTCGCCCATAATTACCGCGTCTACAACGCTGTATTGTTCAAACGCAAACTGGTCTTGGCTTAGGTTACCTACTTTTAGCCCCGGCGTAATCGACACATTACCCGCACTTGGAACAAGCGCACCGCTTAAAATTTTCATGAAAGTCGACTTGCCGCAGCCGTTAGCGCCAATTAAACCGTAACGGTTACCGTTACCAAATTTAGCTGAAATGTTTTCAAACAACGGCTCTGCGCCAAACTGCATCGTAATATTTGCGGTGGAGATCAAAAAGTTAGTCCTAGAATGAGTACTGACAGGGGCCAACTGTAGCAAAAACGCCACAAACAAGACCAAGCAATAGGGTAAATTAGCTGGCGAATTATACAGATCAGCCCGCTCGAATGAAAGGTAAAAGGCGGCTAATTTTTATAACTTAAATTTAAAAGGGGAAGGTATAAAACGCAGCTTAACGTGAGTAGCGGTTTAATAGTTACTAATGTACTCAATGTAGGTAGTTAGTGCAGCTTTTTATAAAATTAATAAATACTGTAAATTTGCTCGATAGCGGCTTTGTTTTTTTTAATAAACGAATTAATTACAGCAACCTCGGCAAGTGTGGTCGATTGTTTACTCATCATAAAATGTACTCCATTTATATTAATAGGGGGTGTACTTTTTACGGGCATAACCGTGTTGTAGTGCTTAGCAAAATATTGCGCAACAACAGAGTCGTCTATTACATAATCAACTCGCTTTTTATTAAGCATACCAAAGCGTTTATTTGCATCGCTAGTTAGCACTACTTGGGTAGCGTATTGTTTTTTTACTTTTTCAAACTCAGCGCCAAAAAAACTTCCTCTATTTACTGCAAGGCTATAATCACTATCAAAAAGAGATTCTAAGCTGGTTACATCCTTTGCGCCTCCATGCTTATAAAGCAGCATAATTTCTTTGCGGTACGCAGTAGTAAAGTGAGCATATTCAGCGCGTTTTTTAGTAAAGCTTGCTGCATAAGTAATATCTATATGGCCTGTTTTAAGCTCTTGCTGCACCCGCGAAAAGCTCGGAAAATAAACCCATTCAATACAAAAAGGCGAATCCTTAAAAATAGCATTAACTGTATCAACCTCTGTGCCTACAAACTCATCACCTTGCTTAATTAAATAAGGCGCCCAATTGGTTTCGTTGGTGCCCATTATTAATGTTTTAGTACACGCGAGTGCACTACATTGAGTAAATAAAAAAATAAACGCCATTAGTAAAGTTTTCATACAAGGTCCTTACAAACGTGTTACTCAAATAGCGCTTTAAGTGCGGCTTTATTTTGCAAAATAAGCTGGTTAATTACTTTAACGTCGTCAACCGAGAGAGTTTTTTTGCTAAGCATTAAGTGAATGTCGTCTGTGTTTATTGCATTAAAGTTTGGCACAACCGCCACATTATTAGCGCGCTTACTAAAATAAGCGCCTACAAGCTCATCTTCAATGGCAAAATCTATTAGTTGTTTGTTAAGCATTTCAAAGCGCTTGCTAGTTGCGCTGGTGTACTCTATTTGGCTTTTGTGTGTTGTTTTATATTGCTCAAACTCAGCGCCATAATAACTCCCAAAATTAGCACCAATAGTTAAACCTTGGTCAAAAATATCAGCCAAGTTTTTAACTGTATGCGTATTGTTTTTGTTTTGGTATACGCGCATTACCTCAGTGCGATAGCTATCGGTAAAGTGTACAAACTGTGCACGCTTATCGGTATAACTTGCCGCCCATCCCAAATCTATACGGCCATGCCTAAGTTCTGTAAAAGCACGTTTAGAATTTGGCAGCATTTTAACTTCAAAACAAAAAGGGGAGTCTTTAAAAATAATGTTTAACGCATCTACTTCACTACCTTGTAACTGGCCGTTCATACCCATTACATAAGGTGGCCAAAAGGCATCGTGTGAGGCAACGGTAAGCGTTCTTTCGCAGGCAAAAACACTCAAAGAGGTACTAAATAGCAAACACAGTAATACGGTTTTTATTTTATTCATTGCGCCTCAAAAAGAGTAATTTTTTGTTTGTTATTAAAACAGTATAAACCAGCTTTAATACTTTAGCGGCGTGGGTTTGTGTAAATGTGTAAATAGTTCGTTAGAAAATATTACTTTGAGGATAGTGCTGGGCAGCTAATTTAAAGTTACATATTTTATTAAAGTAGGTACGTATTAATGCTAATGGCGTAGTTTTTATTGGTTATATAACTAATAAGCCTATATTTTTTTTATTTGATCATGTAAATTGTTTCTAAATGAATACTAACTTAACAAAAAGTTAGTTTTAAACAGATAAACCAAGGAGCGGTTTTATAAAGCCGTTCTGTATTGGAAGTATTATTATGCGGTTGAAAGAAGCCCTCAGCGTCTTATCAAAGTCATCTCCTTATGCTGTATCTACAGAGCGCAGCACTATAAACCAAAATATTTTGGATGATGTAAAGTCATATTTGTATATTCAAATGCCTATCGAAACTGCAGTAAGCAAGGCTATTTCATCGTTTGGTGCGAACGATAAAAAAATCTTGTTTTTATGTGGCAGTAGTGGTGATGGAAAATCAGAGCTTTTAACAAAAGCTAAAGTTAATTTTGGCTCACGGATGAAATTCCATTTAGATGCTACTCACAGCTTTGACCCGCATGGCACAGCAATTCAAACATTAGATAAGGTATTTGATGAGTTTGAAGCTTCAGGCAGCCCGTTAGTTGTTGGCATAAACGCTGGTATGTTAGGTAATTATGCTGAAGAAGGTCAAAATCAATTAATACGTAGCAAAATTAGTGAATATCTTAAAAATAAAAATACTCAAGATGACACTGCTATTTTTATTAACTTTGAAGATTACCCAAAATTTGAAATAGGTGAAGATGGTTATGAATGTGATTTTGCAAAAAAACTATTACAAAGAATCACACAGCAAGAAAACAACATCATTCGCCAGCTTATTGAAAAAGAAAAGCTACAACAAAACGACACTTCAACTTTACGTTTAATCGCTAATTTTGAGTTGCTTAGTTTACCTTCTGTGCAAAAAGTGATTATTGATCTGCTATTCAAAGCGCGTTTAATGCGGGATCAATTTTTAACTGCGCGCGCATTACTCGATTTTGTTCATGAGCTTTTACTAGGTGATGGGTATCTATTTGATAACTTATTTGCCGGTGGAGATAACGAACTTGCAAATAAAATTGAGAATTTTGACCCCGCGCATCATCGTACCAAAGAAATCGACCGGTTTATTCTTGCTTTCGATCTAGGTTTGCCTGATGAAGAGTTTAATGTATTTATAAGCGCATTAAACCAATTAGGTATTACTAATATTGAAACTGGCGCTCAGTATCTGCGTTTATTTTACCTACTTAAATACGACGACTTTGCTAACAATTACCATAAAAGCTTTGCTGATGACTTTAATGAGTCACTAATCAAAAGTTATCTTACAGTCTATCAATTACATAAGTCTTACAATGGCGATAGCAATCAAAAAAATAACTTAAAAGAGTTTTATAGAGATACGCTAATTGCTGCTATTCGCACTTATATAAACCGTAACGCACCAAAACTGGGTAAAAAGTTCTTTTTACTGTCTGATTTTGGCAATTACCAAATTGCGGCGCCAGCAGATCTCACTATGGATTCTAAATCTATTTCGAACGCTACGACCAACAGTAGTGCATTTTTTAATGCGCATTTAAAGCTGCAAGATAAAAAGTTTAAGTTGCCAATTAATATTAACCTCTTGTCCCTACTGATTAATATAAACAATGGTTATCGACCTAATAAGCATGACAAAAACTCAGTAATACTGCTAGATGAGTTAGCCGCAGAGATCGTACAGCAAGCAAAGGCCGCCAAAGAAATAGTCATTACAGGTGTAGATGGTAAATATCATTTAGAACTTGATGATGAAGACATTATGGTTAGTGAGGGTTAATAAATGCCATTATTAGAACAATTAAACCCAAAAAATAATAGTGCTGCTAGTTATTTCCCTGTTTCAGCTAATAGCGCTAACAATAAGTATGACTGGGAAACGGTAGTTGGCTTTTTCATTAAGTCTCTACACAGTCTTAAACTTGAAAAAAACATTGAGTCGCTCGAAGACTTTAAAAAGCTTTGTAAAACGCATTTTACCAATAAGTTAGATGGCGAACCGTTTTGGCATGTTATCGAAAAAATGTATTTTGATAATGAGCAAGTATTAAATATAGCCCCAGAGATGCAAGCCTTAAAAGTGCTAAACCCAGATAAAAGTAACTCGGGTGATGAGCGGCTTACGTCATTATTTAATAGCTTAATGGGTGATGTTGAAGTCACTGATGCACCAAAAGCACAGCTTAATTTTTTAGAGCAAGAAGTGAAAAAGGTTTTTGACTCGCCACTTGTTACTAATAAAAATCAAAAAATACGCAAGCAACATAGTGCTTACCTGCCTTTTTTGTCAGCACAATTTCAGCAAGATCTTAAATTCTTAGTTAGCTATCCAGATCATTTTTTACAAAATATTAAGGCCTTTTTAAAGTTGTACGGCTTTTTGTATACGGCGCAATTGTCACTAAATATAAAAGGCTGGGCGCAAAAGCCTGAAGTAAAGCCTTGCTACTTTATTTTAGACAGTGAAAAAGCCAGTAAAGAGCGTACTAAATTGCAATTACACGGGCACAAGCAAGTTATTGAATCTAGTTACTCGTTGTTTCCATATTTAGCTCTAAATGAAAGCCTGCAAGATGTAAAAACAACGATAAATCCTCTATGGCAATTATTTGATGAGCTCACTGATAGTGATATCGACGCTTTAAATAATTATGCTGCCGAATTTCATACTGATAGAAGCCTAACTAGCCAACAATGCCTAGCGGCGACTCCAAGTGAAGCGATTAGTAATTTAGCCAAACTTTTTACTGAACAGTTTAAAAAAGGTGCTACGCGTGAAACTGCTTTTAACAACTTTGTAAAAGCCACTCGTGAAACCTTAATTAAGCCGTTTGAACAAAACCGCCGCCGAGCAGGATCTTTTTTAGTATTAAACCAAGACTACCTTCTGTTGCTCACAAATTTATGTATAGGTGAAAGTGAAAAGTTAAGGCTCCATGAACTATTAATTGAGTTTCAAAAGCGCGGTGTGTTTTTTGATAAAAGCAGTGAAGAGTGCTTAATCGATTTGTTTGAAAGAATGGGTAATGTAGAAAGAATGAGTGATAGCGGAGATGCAGTTTATGTCAAAAAAACTATATGAAGACTTTTTAGTTGAACACTTTTGCCAGTGGGCAACTAAAGGTTTTGAAGGTGAAAGCCGCTTTCAGTTTCGCTCGCCAGATAGTGATAATAGTTTAAAGCTTTATCAGGCAATGCTTAATAAAGCAGATACAAGCATTGAATTAAAAACTAATGACATAAACCAAACGCTGCCAGCTATTACTTTTGGTAATACTACTTTAATACCTGTTGTGCATAGCGAAAGCGCACAAGGGCTGAGTGAAAACTTTATCTCACATTTACGCGATTTAGTATCAGCGCAAGACGGCCTTTTAAAAGACTGCGCATTACTCGTTATCCACAACTCTTATTTAGATACACTCATTAATTCAGCACGTGACTTAGGTAAATCTGGTGAAGTATGGCATCCCTCAACAATAAAAAAATCACTCAGTGAGCTTATTTCGTCAATAAGCGGTACTGACAAAGTATCGCAGTGCCTGCTCGATCATCGCTTTAAGCTCATTATCGAAGACGGTGCAACCATGTTTGGTTTTACCGAACTTTATGATGCGTTAGAAGATGGCGTTATTCAATTTAGTGAATTAGGGCTTTTTAACGACAACACCATTGTAAGCTGGGACGATACAGACCAAATAGATAAACGTTTATCACAAAACCACCAGTTATACGGCAATATTAGCGAGATAGTTGAAAAGTACCCCCAAGAGCTTGTAGAAAAGCTGGGCGATTTAGAACTTAGCGAAAAGTTTGTAAATACTCATTTTGCAGATGGTCAAAATTGGGAAGAGCTCGATTTTGGCGCAATTATAAAAGAGCGCCGAGACAACAAAGAAAACCTACTGTCGTTTGAAAGTGAAATAGTCACAGATATAGACTTTATAGCACGCGAGAATAAAAAAGAGCGCCATTTAATCATTCAAATGCCCGCAGATAAAACTTACTTTAAAATTGAAGCGAGCTTTGTGGGCGCTAAAATTCAAAAAAATGAATTAAAACTACAGCACACTAAAGAACAAATTACTCTTGATGTAAATAACCGTTCTCACAAACGTAGCATTGCTGAAATTTCGGGAACGTTTAATAATCAACCGCTTTATTTTAGTGTTGATTTTAAACGCGAAAAACCGCAAGAGCGTTTTAAATACAGAGTTTTAGTTATTCCAAAGGGCGCTTTTTATCTTGATGATTTAGCCGATAGCTTTTTGCTCGTACCACGTAAGCAGCTTATAACTTTGCAAACAAATGCCGGGATTTTACAGATTGCTGAACAAGGAACTCCTGCAAAAGTTACGCAATCAAACCAAACTTTCCTGGTTGACCAAACACAGGTTGTCGATTTTGCACAGTTTGCCAATGAAACAGACAGCTTAACTTTTGCAGTTCAAAGTGGATCGCATGTACTTAATTTTGAAGTAGATGGCGCTGTTTCGTCAGATACATTAAGCCTACCACTAGTGCTTGATACCAACCTGTTCAACCGTCTATACAATGATAGTTTCAATGGTTTATACAATCGCGCGAAAGAAAAGGTCGTTATTGACGGGAAAGACTTAAACCCAACTGGTATGCGTAAAAACCTATTAAATTGGGAAGCAAAACTACAAGATGAGCGCATACTTGCAACACAAACTGCTGGTAGGCCAGAAGTTACATTAGAAAATCTTGAAAGCGTATTTCCAGATTTATATGCAGCTTACGAATCACTATTTGATTATCTAGATGAACGAAAAGCGCTTATAAGCACTTGCTCTTGGGGCGCTGACTTCTTGAACTTGGCAAATCAAGTGGTTGAAAGCTATTTAGCCCACATTGCTAAGTTAGAAACCAAATCATTATTATCACCGCAAGCAAACATGCTAGTGAATTTAGGGATTGCTGAGTTTGATGAGCAAGAATACATAACGCCGCTGCACCCGTTAACTCTCGCATACTTTTCCCAACTAGTTACTAGTGCGAGTGATGAAAACGACAATAGCTTTAATACGTTACCTAAAGCCACAATTAAGCGTTTAAATGCAGAAGGCTTATTACCTTTTGTATGGCATGCAACAGATGGCTTTGCATACAACCAAGCTGTGCCCGAGAACCGTATGTGGTGCAAACTAGTTTCTAATAAAAAAGCGGCGCTAGAATATGTACGACCGCTAGTTAGGCAAAAAACGAGTGAGTTTACTAAAGCGTTTGATGTCCTTTTTGATAAAGGCAGTAAAGAAACTGTTTATATTAATTCTATCAATAATGGTAACAACACCGCGCTATTTTTAGGCTTAGTTGATTACCTAAAAAAGAAATCTCCTGACGAAGCAAACCGCATTCACGTAAATATTTACGACAAAGCGCTGCAACGTACTTACTTTGATGATTTTGCAGATGCGCCAAGTTACGACGAACTAAAAGAGTTAGCAGAGCTTGGTAGTGAAAAAGACAAAGCCGATGCTATTGCCGACATGCTCAAAAACCGTATTACGTATAGTAAGTTTAAGCTCAATGCACAAGAGCCAACATTTAATTATGCACACATTAGTTTTGTACGGAACGATACAACAGTAGAGCCAGTACCAGTTGATGTGCTGACCGAAAAAACAGGCGTTGCCTGTCATGGTTTATTAGCAGGCGAAACTGCGTATCAAGAGCAAAACACCTACTTTACAACCTTTGGCCTAAATAAACTTGATGTTGATAGTACCGCAACTTTAAAATTGAGTAGTCAGTTTAACAGTTTAGCTAAAGCTGCGTGGTGCGGCCAAAAGTACGAAACTAGTAATGGATTAGGTTTAAAAGTGGCGGGGCAATTATCAGATCTACTTGATGGGGTATACGAAAACTCTGTATGGACGGTGATTATTGACCCTAAAGTAACACTAGAGTTTTTTAAAGGCCAAAAAGATGCGGTACTTATTCACTACTCAGACAACTTTTCTAACTCAGCAAATTACGATGCGATAACAGTTACAAAGCGCCGAGACTTATACGACCAAGTACTTTCTCAAGGTATTAAAGGCCTAATAGACGAATTTAATGCGTTTAATGGTGAATGGTTACTTAAAATGATCACCAGCAACGACAACGACCGCAAAGAGAAAAAAAGCATAATAGGTGCGTATAAATACGTAAACTGTTTACTGCATCAAAGTGATATTACATGGGTACCAATGAGTGTGGCCGAAATGCTACGTGTTGCGGGTAATATTGGCTTAAAGATGAGTGATAGCGACTTCTCGCGCTACTCACAAAATATAAAAAGTGGTGCTATATCTGACGACGTTTTATTTGTTGGCTTTAAAGGCAGCAACATGTACTTGCTACCGCTTGAGGTAAAAATTGGTAAAAAACGCACACATGGTAAAGGCATACAACAAGCTAAAGAGCTTAAGCGTTACTTAGTCGAAAACTTATTTGGCCGTGACGACTTAGCAGGGCATTTATATCGAGGCTTGTTTATTCGCCAAGTATTAATGCAAGTGGATAAGTTTGAATTATATAAAGTGTATGATAATGATTACTTTAACGAGCTACAGAATAATCGCGAGTGGTGGTTACAAGGTGATTACCAAGTTGCCGATTTAGCCGATTACCCGCAAGGCTTTATGATGGCGTTTTTTGAAAATTCAGATTTTGCCAAAGAAGAATACACACTTGAAGACGATATTCTGCAAATAATATTGCCAAGTGCTAACTTAAACCGTTTCATAAGTACGCCATTGCAAACACTACTTAGCAATATTCAAAGTAGTGAACTTTGTTACATACCAGAGCAATATATTCTTGAAGGCGAAGCGGTAAATAAAAGCAACGTATCACCAATAAAGCCCATTGAAAAAATAGACCCAGATAAACCAAAACCTGTTGATGAGGTACTACCTAAAGTTGCCGAAGACGCTGCGACAAGTATTGTGGCAAAGCCAACTTCAACAGATTCATTAAAAGTGCTTGTTGGCCATGTTATGCAAAATAACGAGCCTGTTTACTGGGAGCCAACCAACACAGCTAAATTTATGAATACTAACTCAGGTATTATCGGCACTATGGGCACGGGTAAAACTCAGTGTACTAAGTCAGTGGTAACGCAGCTTTACCGTAATCAGCATAATAATGTTGATGGCAAACCAATTGGCATACTTATTTTTGATTACAAGTCAGATTATGTAGACGATAAGTTTATAAATGCGACTAATGGCAAAAAGTTTAACTTACATAAATTGCCATATAACCCACTTAGTTTGTTTGGTGATACGCCCATGCTGCCAGTGCACACAGCACGTGGATTTTCAGAGACTATGGGCAAAGCGTTTAATTTAGGCACTAAGCAGCAGCTTAAGTTACGTAAATTAATTGGCGATGCTTACGACTTGGCAGGCATTCATAAAGCGAATAAGTCTACATGGAGTAAAGCTGCACCGACAATGGCAGATTTGTGGTCATTGTTTTTAGACAGCGAACCAGCGGAGGATTCACTATATGCAGCGCTTGAGAGTATCTGTGAGCTTGAGATATTTGAAGACGACACCAGCAAGTGCATATCGCTTTACGATCTCATTGATGGCATTACTGTAGTTGAATTGGCGGGTTACCCAGGAGAAATACAAAACCTAGTTGTGGCGCTTACACTCGATTTGTTTTACTCGCAAATGCAAAAACAAGGTAAGCCACAAGTGCAAGGCGACTTTAGACAGGTTACTAAACTGGTACTAGTTGATGAAGCCGATAACTTTATGTCGCAAAACTTCCCAAGCCTTCGCAAAATATTAAAAGAAGGTCGTGAATACGGTGTGGGTGTTATTTTATCAACCCAAGATATTACCCATTTCAAAACCAGTGAAAACGACTATTCAGCGTATATTTTAAGCTGGATTGTGCATCGCGTAGCGCAAATAAAAACCCAAGATATTAAAGGCATATTCAACAAAGATGATAAGTCAGAACAAGAACTCTTGATGAAAAATATCCGTGAGCTTGAAAAACATACCAGCCTTTATATTGATGGTGAAAAACAAATTAAACGCATTAAAGATAAAGCATTTTGGGAATTATAAGAGATTACTATGACAAAAGAAAAAAAGACGATAGACCCTAATTATATAGAAGTATCAAATTTATTTAACGGTTCTTGTGTATATCAAGTACCAAAGTATCAACGTGGATATGCTTGGGAAGCTACAGAAGTTGAAGAATTTTGCAGTGATCTTTTTGAGTGTTTAGATGCTTATGAGAATGATGATGAGTTAGAGCACTTCTTTGGTGGTGTCGTTTGTATTGAAGAAAAACCAAAAAACGCAAAACAAACTCATAAGTGTTTTTCTGTAGTGGATGGGCAGCAGCGAATATCTACGTTTATATTATTTATTTCTGTCATTAGAGACAACTTATTAGATATTCATAACGATATAGAAGAAAAGTATAAAAAAGGGGTCGGATCTTTAATTGAAACTTTTGAAAAAAAATATCTTTATTATTCTGAAAGTCGAAATTTAGAAGAAATAAGATATGAGAAGCTAAGAATGTCGATCAAAGATGAAGAGTTTTATCACAGCCTAGTTTACAGCAGGGAAATATTACCTCAAAAAACGGATTCTCATAAAAGGATACTAAAAGCTCAAAAGTTAATAAAATCTAAAGTCGATAGCAGAGTTGATAAGTTAGACTTTATTGAAACAGTAAAAGTTTTTGAAACAATTGATGCACTTCTTTCATCTAAATGTCATTTGTTAAAGATCACTACAAATAAAAACGAAGATGCATATAGGTTATTCCAAGTGTTAAATGACCGAGGTAGAGCTTTAAGCGCATGTGATTTACTTAGAGCTAGCTCTCTTAGCAAATTCGAGGCAAACGAAGACGTTAAGTTGCAGGATAAATCAGCTGTTATATGGGATGAAATAACAGAAGATAGGGAACGAGATGTTGAGAAATATTTTAGCTTTTATTATGTATCAAAGGCTGCTGATAAAATAAAGAAGTTAGATTTATTTTCTAAATTTAACAAACTATTCTTTGAAAGTTGTAATCCAGATGACATATATACAAGGCTTAAAAGTATTTCAGCGGACTTGGATACGATTAAACTCTTAGAAGATGGAGAGTGGCCATATGAGAGATCAAATTTATCTCAATGGCACCATCAAAGAGTAAAGTTTTTAGTTGTTAGATTGAAGCATACTGAGTGTATACCATTGTTGCTAGCTGCCACTCAGTTAAGTGAGACTAAGTTTTATGAGTTAGTAAGAGTACTTGAGAAATTCTTTTTTAGATTTAAAACTGTTCTCGGGAAAAGGTTTGATCCTGTTGTAAAGGTTTACCTAGAGGAGATAAAGAAGATTAATAAAAACCCTGAAACATATGGCGTTCAAAGTATAACCAAAGAGCTAAGAAGTATTTTAGAAATAAAAACTACTGATGAAGAATTTAAACATGCGGTATTACAGCTAGAGTTTTCAAAAAAAGAAAGTAAAGATGCTACCAATGGAAATAGAGTTATAAAATATTTATTGCTACAACTTGAAGAAAATTTTGACTGGTTACGTTCTGAAAATTCTTCAATTAAAAGTAGAGAAAATATGGTAGATAAAAGCCATGTTTATGATTTTCCTTTTGTATCTATTGAGCATATTTACTCGTCCACCTCTAAAGTAATTGATAAAGAAGTTGAGCTCAGAAAGCATAAATTAGAAAACTTAACTGTACTTGCAAGAGATACTAACTCTTTGGTGGGCAACAAAGCTTTTCACGACAAAAAGATACACTTTTCAGCAAGTCAATATAAATTAAATAAAGAGATTGCAAATTACCATACTTGGGATAACCACACATTAACTGAACGGAAAACCCAAATAGAGAACTCATTAGTTGAATTATTTAGGATCTAATGGGTAGTACTTGATGGGCTTGATTTAACAATATTGAGAGTTGTAAGCGATTATATTTCCGTAAAGCTTATTAAAAGTACTAAGCGTGAAATTCTAGCCGATTTGGTTTAAGTTAAGCCTAAAGAAAGGTAGTAAGCTAGTCAAATTTTTAAACTAAATGACTTATTTTCATAGGGGAAATAGTTGATATATTTTTATATTATTTTGCTATTTTTTAGTTTATTTGAAGCCATATATTTGTTTGGCGTTAATGAATGGATCAGGGTGTATGTGTTGATTGGGAGTGAATGGGGAATTGCATTTAAAGCTATCAAAAGTAGGACTGTTAAGATTCTTAAGAATATACGAATCTTATCTTATTTTTTAGTATCTATTGTCTTTTTAGGTGCTGCAGGTATTTGGTTCCCATGGTTGCAGGAGCAAACTAGCCTTAACAGTTACTTTCGCGGAGATAATTTATTTACATTTGCAATCGCTTTATTAGGTGGGCTACTTTGTAATAAAATTTATCATGCAGACTCAGTAATCAGAGATATTTTTTCTGAATTTACTCTAGAGTTAAGCCAGAATGATTCTGTTAAAAGTGCTGATATGAAAAATATTATTCTTAAGCGTAGGGAAAAGTACAAAGAGCAGATTGTACTATCAGCAGTAGGGCTTTTCTTAGGTTGTATTGCACTTATTTGTATCATTTATGCTTACTCATCAAGTCCAAATAAATCTAGCCTGGTTGGTTTTCTAGGGTTGCTGTTAGCTTTGGGGCTATACCTTTTTTCCACAGCAGATGAAATCGATGAAAACACTCAAGTTAGAGAAATAAATGGTGATGCAGACGAAGTGCTTGATAGGACCCTTTTTGGTAAAAAAGATAATATGGATGTCAAAAAAATATTAAGAGATAAGCATGAGTAATAAAGTTCAAGTTGAAAAGTTTTTTAATGCAATGTTAGTGCAACAACCACTAGCAGATTTTTTAGTTTTCAAAGCTAAAGCTAGAGAAATCCTAGATATTTGTCGTCCCGTGCGTTTACAAGATGGTAAAGAGTTAGCAAGTTATGGGGATATGGAAATTCTTGTATCTAAAGTTACAAGCGGTACTCAGAGAGAGAAAAATAAACAACAAATTAACCAAATTAAGGATTACATCACCAGTGGTGATGCTGCATTTCCTAATACAATTATTTTAGGAGCTAACCTTGATGCTAATGGCTATAGAATAGTTAATGAAGATAAAAATAAATGGACATTATCTGATGATAAACTCTATGTTCCTTTTGGAAGTTTTAAAGCTTCAATTATTGATGGACAACACAGAATCTTGGGATTTCAGAAGCTATTGGAAGAAGACTCTGACCATGAAGTATTGGACATGGAGCTTGTTTGCTCGCTGTATTTAGACTTACCTCTTACATATCATGCTCAGATTTTTACACACATAAACTCAACACCTAGAAGAGTAAATCGAAATTTAATATATCAGTTATATCAAATCGATATGGATGAAAAATCCCCAGAATGTTGGAGTGCAGAAGTACTTGCAGTCTACATGGCAAAGGCTTTGGATAGTGATGAATCTTCACCAATTCGAGATAGAGTTAAGCTTTCTGTAAAAGAAAAAGAGATTTTGAATGATTGGAATTTTACATTTGCCGCTCTCGTTGAGGGGATTTTACCGTTACTTTCAACTAATCCCATGAGAGATAAAAATACACTTTCTACGATTACTAGGGGAAAATCTAAAAATGACAAGATTGTATATGCAGAGCGTAACTCACTTGATGGTATTGAAGATATAGCTCCTTTTAGGAATTTGTATTTAAAACAGAAAGATAGCACTATATATAATGAAATATTGAAATTTATTAAAGTTATCAACAAGCATTTAATTCAACCCAAAGATACCGTTTTCAGAAAAAGTGTTGGATTATCTGCTTGTTTTATGGCTTATAAAGAATTATTGCTATTCAGTAAATGCAATAGCAGTGAAGTAATAGCTCAGTTAGACCGAAATCTATGTGACTTGAATCTTGACGAGATACCTGACATCGCAAGCACTAAGTTGCAAGGGATTTTAAAAAACACGATACTTTTTATTGTTGGGCCAAGCTTGGGGTATCCTACTAAATCAGTTAAATTTAATATAAAAGATAAAGGCTTATATCAAAAATTAACTAGAAATTAAATTTACACTGCGGTTGTTTTTGTTTTTGTTTTTATTCCAAACAAATTTGATTGTGCTGATTTGCTGCCTAAGCTATTTCATATACTTGGCAGCATTGGTTCATGAGTTATTAAACAAAACATTTAGTTACTGGCTACTTCTATATATTTGGACTTTCCAAGAGTACAACTTTAACTCATAAATCATTTACTAAGGATAATAGGCTTTTATGATTTCTAATCGCGGATACTCCGTCCTCAACATGCGCAGCCCATGCTGTTTGTAATTCTTTATCAGAATACTCAGGGTAGCGCTGCTTAAGTAATAGTTCAGTCACCATTTGGGTTTTACCCAACCACGTAAATTTATCGAGCTTAAGGTTACCAGAAAGCTTGTAGTCTTTTTCTTTATTGAACACAAACCCGCTTTCGATAGAACGAAAAAACGCGATACGGGCTGCTACGTTTGGTGTAACGCCTGTTTTGCCTTTTAAGGTTTGAAGTTGTTCTTCAACGGCTTTTTTAAGCCACATTGTTTGTGGGAGCATGTTATTTCGCCTCCTGTGCAAGCTCTGCCCAAAAGTAACCTTCTCGCAGGGTTGAACAATTAGTGTGTTGGTTAAATTCAATCTCGAACGCGTGAGATACTTTATGCTCAATGGCTTGGTAAAAGTCTTCGTCTACTTCGGTATCGGTTGAAAGTAGTATTACTTGTTCGCTGGCCTCTGGGAAGTAGTGTTTAATAAGCTTATCGCGATGTTTTGAATCTAAACGGCCAAGTGGTGTATCTACCACTACAGGGAGTACTTTACCCGATAGTTTGCCAAGTGCTTCTAAAATAGCGAAGGCAAATATTTGTTTTTCACCAGCCGACATAGATTTACGGTTAATAATAACGCCTTCGGCATCGACTAGGTTTACGTCAAAGCTGGTTGGGTCTATTTTAGCAGAGAGCTTTAAGTCTTCTTTACGGGCAAGCTTACGGTACGCTTTTACAAACAGATCTTCTAGCTGGGTTACACGCAGCTCTGTAAGGGCGTGTTTAAAGTCTTGCAATACATATTGGCTAAGCTCAACACGCTCAACTGCTTTATCGGCTGAGTGGTTGTTTTTAAGCTTGGCGTAGTCTTTTTCAAGACGTTTTGCGAGCTCTAGCTCTTTAGCTTTATGATCTTTAGCCTTAAGTAGTTCGCTTATATATTCTTTACTTGTTGTATCGCGTTGTTTTTCAAGTTCGCGCAGCGATGTATAAAGTTCGTGTAAGTCGGCAGCATCGGGCGCTCGTTCAATATTTATTGAAAGCGAACTGAGTTTATTTTGTGTTTCGCTAAGCGCTGTTGAAAGCTCTTTTATTAACGCTTGCGATTGCGAAGCCTCAGTTACTTGTGCGTTTATAAGCGCAAATTCAGAATCTGAAATATCAAGCTTTGGCTCGGCAAGGGCCGTTTGATTTACTAACTGGCCAAAGTAACTATTTACCGTTGCCATTATGTCGTTGCTTTGGGAATCAAATTTTTGGTTAAGTGCGCTTTCTAGGTTTGGTAACGCTTGCACGAGCTCGTTACCAAAGGCTTTGGCTTGCTTAATTTGTTGATCGCTGGTTAGCTGCTCAATTAAGTTTTGCATTGCCGTTGGCGCAAGCGCCATTGGTAAGCTGCCGCTTAGCTCTTGGCGTATTTTAGCCGTTAACTCTTTTTCAAGTTCTAATAACTCTGAGGCTTGTGCTTGCTCTTGATCTTTTGTTTTAGCCCATGCGCCACCTTGCGCTTGTATATCATGCTCTTTAGCGGCTATTTTCTTTTTAAGCTCAGTTAAGTATGCACCAATACTATCGGCTTTATCTCTTGTTGCATTTACTTGCTGAGTTATTTTATTTTTTTGCTCTTCTGCCACTTTTATTTTTTTAAGTGTATCTTTATCTGCGGTTTCTGCGCCTAGGCCTTTTAAGTAAATATCAAGGTCGTTGCTTAGGCGGTTTATAATGTCGATACCAAGCAGTTTTTGTACGGCCTCTTTTAAGTAAGAGCCGGTATCGTCTTCTGCAAGCTCTGCTATTTTTTCGCCATCAAAAAAGAATAAATCGCCGATACCAGGTGGGACTATTTCATGTAAAAACGCTTGTACTTGCTCTGAGTTTAATGAGGTATCTTGCTCGCCATTAATAGTGAGCGTTAACTTTTCATCGCCCTCAAGCCTCCACTTACGGGTTACTTCGTAAAGGTTATGTTTGCCCTGATGAGTATGTGAAAAACTAAGTGTTATGCTACCCTCGGCGTCTTGCTGGGCTTTGGTTGCGGTTTTGTTAGTTTGCTCGTTTAGGTAGCTTAAGTAATCTTTTTTTGTGATTACAGCACCCAACGCACGCTTTCCTAATAAGGCCAAGCGAATGGCGGTAAGAATAGAGGTTTTACCTGCACCGTTTAAGCCACCAAATAAAATAATAGGGCGTTCAAACATGCCTTCTTTACGAGGGTCTAAGTCTATAGTGGTTTGGCCGTTAAAAACTCGAAAATTATTTAGGGTCAGTTTTTTAAAAATCATTCTATGCCCTCAGCTTTGAGCAATGCAGTAATTTGTTTTAGGTCGTCTTCTAGCGCTTTTACTTCGTTACTTTGGCGCATTTGGCTCTGACGAATATCTAAATTTGAGGCAATAATAACTTCGGCGCTTTCCCAGTCCTGCTGAATTAAACGGCCAATACGATTAAAAATACCCGTACGACGGGCGAGGCCACTCATTTGGGTTTCAACGTCGATTAGCTTTTTAACCATCTGTGGCGATACGCCATGTTTAGGTGCTATATCGTTAAGCAGCTGCCCTTCGCTCAAGCTAAATTGGTTAGAGTCGTCTATTGTCCAGTCGAGTTTTACGCCAAGTGCATCAAATACAATGCCTGGTAATGTGTCGTCCCAATCTGGCTCGTTAGGATCGTTTAACCATTCGTGCCTTACTGCGTGTAATTCTTCAACGGTAATTAGCTCTACATCACGGCCTTGGTCGTTAAATTGCTTTTGTATATTAAGCAGTAAACGCATGGCATGCTGGCGATACTTTAATTTGTAAGGGCCTGTTGTGTAATCGTCTGTTAATACGCGCTCTTTGTCCTCTTTTAGGGTTTTAAACGCTAAACGGCCATCGCGACGAATGTGGTTACGGTATTTCTTTTTAAGTTTAGGCGATGTACTACGCGATAAAATATTGCGGTATTTAAGTAGTGGTGTCATCCACTGCTCGCCATTTTGAATGAGGCTTTCCATCGCGCGGTCACGTGTAACTACGGTGCATGTCCAACAACCAAAGCGAGAATTACCACACGATGGTGTGGTTTCATCTATAACCATAGGGCATTCGCCCTGACCAGATGAATCTTTGTATAAATTCCACAATATGAGGTTTTTGCCACCCCATGGGTTTTCCCATTCTAGGTCGTATTTATCAAACCATTTATTTTTAATGCCGTATGGTGTTTCTTCGGTTTTTAAGTGGCACAGGCGTAATATTTTCCACACATCGTCAACACTCCATGTATCAATTGGCGTGTAAATAAAGGCGTTGCTTAAGGTGGTATGTACGGCTAAGTCTGAACCATCAATTTTGTGCTTTTTAATTACTTGTGCACGCGATGCGCTTTCTTGTGAGCGAGAGCCAAGTACAACAATTACCTCATCGTATTCACTTACACGCTCTTTAATAAAAGTGCTTACAGGGTCGATTTTCATTCGCTCGGTACACCAGCGAAAGTTACGCGTTGGTGCAGGGTAGCCTTTACCAAGTAAATTAGCCCAAAACGTATTATTCGACTTTGGTACTACTTTATGTGAAGTAATTGGTAAGCCTTCGCGCTTTGCACCTTCTTCAATAAGCTTTAGTGATTTTTCAACGTGATCAACCACCATTGGTGTTTCTACTAAGGTGTCGGACGCAACTACAAAAACCGGCTTATGGCGGTCTTCTGGTTTTAAACCAAGTAATGCAAAGTAAATTAAGGTCATTACAGCTGAAGAGTCTTTACCGCCACTGTAGCCTAATACCCATGGGCGTTTATCAGCCATGTAGACTCGTTGGGTGTCGGCTACAAAGTTATGTAGTTGGCTACCTGCAAACGATTCGTTTTCGATAAATTCGATGTAGTCTTGTAGATCGTACTGGTTTAATAATTTCATGCGTTTAAGTATTCATTCTCTTTTTGTACATCTTCTTTCGAAAGAGGGAGGCCAATTTCACGTTTTATTTGCATGCTGGTAAGGAAAATATTGCTCATAGCTTTTGAAAGTCTGCCATGTTGCATTGCTCTATGAGTCCAAGCAGGGTTACTTTTAAGCCAGTTGATATTGGCAATTAACTTAAGCTTTTTTTGTTTTTCTGATTCGCTCAGAGTTAGTAAGCTTTTACCAACTAGCGCAAGTGCCTGAAGGCCAATACCATGTGCCGAAATATACTCTTGTCGAAATTCTGCAGCCGAAAGCTGTTTGTTTTGTACTTGTATCCATTCTGGCATATAAATATTTAGTGCTTCCCAGTACTTTGCAGCAATTTGCCTTTCGTCTTCATTAAAGCCTTCCTTAGTCCCTTTGCCAAGTAAAACGCGGTTTGCTTGTTTAATGCCACTAAGGGTAAACAGTTTACTACTTTTAACAGCAATTGTAGAGCGTTCAAATTCAGTAAATCCTGCAAAAGGTTTTGTATTTAAAGCTAAATAACGAGCAAGTTCAGATGCTTGATCGCGGTGATCGTACATGGTGCCCAGCGATGGGCTAGGGCGTACTGCGTATTTATTTAAATCGGCAAACATTTGTTGGCTGCGTTGCAGGCCTTCGTCTACAAAAAAGAGTACAGCGATGTTGTCTTGGCTTAGCTCGGGGCGCTCTTTTAAGGCTTCTTCAATTGCTGCACGACGGTGTTGCCCGTCATTAATTAATATTTGCGCATCCATAGGTACTTTTAAACTGCCAATGTTGCTATTTTTATCTACTTCGATAAAGTCGATTTCGGCCCCTATTGAGGCGGTTATAGCTGAAAATACATAATCGTGAGGTGACTCAACTAGGTAACGAGCCATTTCTGGTATGCGACCTTTATTGAGAGTACGTTGTGCTCTGAGCTCTACGGGGACTTCTTCTTCGTCATACATGAATATTTTAGGTATGAGCCTTAAAGGGCAGGTTGCTATATAAAAGGGTTTACCAGCCTGCTGGCCACGAACTGCGGGGAAGCTGTAGCAATAATTGCTTTCAAGGTTGCTCATAATTCAATCTCATCACGTAAGGTACGTAATATTATTACGTACCTTACGTGATAAATACAGTTTTTATTGTTTTATTTATCACAATGTAGCTGCATGAAAACCTAGTTCCTTGTTATGAATAGGATTTTATCTTTTATAAAATTTATTATTTTTTAATTCCACTCCCCAATAGTCAAACACCTTTTGTAATATGGGCCAGTTGGGCCACTCGGCTTTGGCTACGCCTTTGAGCATGTCAGCTAATTTTTTATCAAACCGTTGTTGGCTTTTGTATTCACTACTGCCTTTTTGTAAATAATCTATTTTGTTATAAAAGGGCTGATAGGGATAAATATCGCCGTAGTAAAAGTAGTCGATATCTTGCTCTAGCATTTTTACTTTTATGCGCTCAGTGAGCAGTGGCAACTTTTTATTAAAGTTATCGTATTTTAAAAAGGTAACCTTGCCTGAATGCATGTGTATTTTTACTAAATCTACGTCGTCTATATCGCCATACAATTGCACCGCACAGCCAATGTAAACACGCAGTATTGCGGGGAGTTGATTTAAATAGCGAGTGGGTAAAATGTATGAGTGGTTGTCGTGTAATTCACCGAGCTGAATCTCCTCGAAAGCTTGATAACAGGCATTACCAATATTTGCGGGCTCTGCAATTGAGAATAGCAACTGCTTTGCTTGCTCTAATGCTTGGTTGTAGTCACTAAAATGTACTTTTAAATCTCGCGTTAGCCTTGCTGGCATATGGCTTTTAGCTTGGCGTTTACCAAATAGGCTAAGTGCAAAATACACTAGTAAATCTTGCTTTCGCTTTAGTTGCGCTTGTTCAAACTCACTTGGTTCATAGTAATTTTGTAGTAAGCTAAATGCTTTATTGTGGCTGGCGAAATATTTGCGCAGTGTTGTGCTTTGCTCAAACTCATCGTTTGCGGGTAAGCGGCCAAAGTGTAGGCAGTGTTGCCAAAAATCATCAAGCAGTGTTTGGTGTTTTTCAAACAAGGTTTTTTGTTGGGCTTTGGGTAATGCTTTTGGTTGTGGCCTTTGGGTTATGTGTTGCCAATTATAGTTTTGGAATTGTAGCTCTAAGTGATGAGCTTCTTCTAATTCTGGGCATTTAAAAATAGCGATAATGCCTTGTCCAAATGCCATGGTTTTAACGTTTAGGGTTTGCTCAATGTAAGCTCTTATTTGAGCTTGGCTATAGTATTTTTGGAAGGTATTCCATTTAGTAATTACGCCATCTTTATATTGTTTAAAGTGTTCTTGTTTGGCCTCATTGGCGAGCATTA
The DNA here is from genome assembly GCF_005886985.1 of Pseudoalteromonas sp. S3178. Classification (NCBI taxonomy): domain Bacteria; kingdom Pseudomonadati; phylum Pseudomonadota; class Gammaproteobacteria; order Alteromonadales; family Pseudoalteromonadaceae; genus Pseudoalteromonas; species Pseudoalteromonas sp. S3178. Next base: position 22,160 of record NZ_PNCW01000022.1, read on the forward strand.
CTGATACTAAAAGCAATTTTTTAGTGTGTTGGTAAGCAGCGGTTAAAGTGTCTTTTCGCTCTTGTTGCTCTTCAATTACATTAAGTACAAAGCCCAAATTAACAATATCACTCGTTTGTTTATTTCCGTTTGGCCTATGTACTGGATCCCATGCGTTAATGTTAAGACCATGGGCTTCTAGCTCTGTTGCGTCATCAGCTAGGCCGCATCCGTAATCTAGTATTGAGTAATCACCATTTAAGTAGCCATACTTTGCGAGCTTTTGAAAAGGTGCAGAAAGTCTATCGCGGTTTATTGCGGTTAAATGGCGCTGTATAGCTTGTGGTGCATGTTCAATTACTGGTTCTGGTAGCTCAGCTATTTTGTTTAGCCTGCCTTTTTCATTCAGTTCAAAGCCTTTGCGTTTAATTAAGTTTTTCCACTGTTTTTTAAAGCCAATGCTTTTGGTGTTCTGATACAGACCTATTTGCTCGCCTTCTTTTGTAATAGCTTTAAATAAAGCGTAATGGGGGTAATTAGGCAGTACAAAGGTTTCTTTACGATGCAAAATAGGAGGGTTATTTGAGTTACTGTAGTTTGTTGTTTTTATTGTTTGCTCGTCACCATCAATTGTATAGCTGGTGTGTAGTGCGGGGTATGCGTATTCATCAAAGTGAGGGTAGTTAAGTAACGTAAATTTTAGATCGCGTTTATAGAGTTTAATTAGGTTCCAAGGCTCATTTATGTTTAGTTTGCTTACGGTGCTTTGAATAAAACTTAGTAACTCAAGCGGTAGCGCTTCCTCTAATGAGCTTTTGTGTAAATAAATAGCTGTAGGTAGTGATTTACCATGTTTGAGCTTTTTCACTAGATCACGGTATTGAGTGAAGTTTAGCGTTGAAGGTAAGTTAGCAGCCATTAAAATTACTCAAGCAGTTAAGATAGTTCAATATACATAACGGTAATACCAACAACAAATTTAAAGGCCCCTGTTAAGACAATCCACCCCGTCATTTTGCCCGAAGAGACTCAATTGATGAGTAATTGATTGCATGGAAGCAAGCGAAGCCGTGACTTCGCCATGGACGGCAAATACACGGCGGTTACGTTCATATCGATTTAGGCTTTGAGGATATTGCAAAATACTCGGGGCGCCGTGGGGTTCCAAGGGGCGGAAGGCGTTATGCACCCCTTGGTTGTCATCGCCAACGCGATATTTGTAAATTATTTTAAAAGCTACGCTTTTCGCGCGAGCAAGCTGGGCGCCTACAGTAAATTTTAAGAACGCTGCTAAGAAAGTTCCCCCGTGATCACACCCGAAATCTAATTAATGGTGAGTAATTTACAGCATGGCGGAATTTTGTTCCCGACAAATTCCAAGTACCTAAATCCCTTTAGGCAATGCTGTTAAAAGCGTTGCTTGGCCATGGATGGCCTATCTACGCTGGTTACGTTTATATCATTAATTTAAATTGAAGGAATAGTGTGATCCTCGGGGCGCCGTGGGTGACGAATGACCAAAGCGCAGCTTGGGGAAGTGGAAGCATGGATGCGGACAGGAACCCGGCTTCAGGGATGAATTATTAGCAGCAGAGCTTGTTTGAAGGAGACCGCCCCTTGGTTGCCATCGCCAACGCGATATTTATAAATTATTTTAAAAGCTTCGCTTTTCGCGCGAGCAAGCTGAGCGCCTACAGGTGTTTAGGTGGGCTTCGTAGCGTGAGTTTGAATAATGCGACATGTACCTGTTTTTAATGTATAAAGTAAACATTGTGATTATAGGAACTCATCATGGATGATTTATTAAACCAAGGTTTAAGCCTTTTATTTGTTATTGGTAGTGTTTATTCATTACTAGGTGTTTTGTTTGTCAAAATATGGCTTCATCAGAAAAATGCAAAACTACCTGTTGATCGCAAAAAGCTTAAACGTGTTGCAACGCAAACATTAAATGAACAAGTTAATGATAAGATTGTTGATGTAATAGGGCTTGTCTTCTTATCTGCTTTAATAGTTACAATGCCTTTTGCTATTAAAGGCATTGCTGAAATGTTTGCCAGCGGCAAGTTTAATTACTTCTTAATTATTGCGATTGCACTGGGTTTAATCTATGTAGCACGAAAGCTTTGGGTTGAGTCAAATCACTTAATAAAGTTAAAACTTGGGCGCGACGCAGAACTAGCCGTTGCCTCTGAGCTTATAGAGTTACAGTCACACGGATACCAAGTATTTCATGATATACAAGCAGATGGTTTTAATATTGATCATTTGGTTGTTGGGCCAAATGGGATATTTGCTATTGAAACCAAAGGTAGGCATAAGCGAATAAAAGACGATACAAACTACAAAGTTAAATTTGAGAAAAATCGTTTAGTGTTCCCCTCTTGGTTTGAAAGTAAGCCGCTAGAGCAAGCTCAAAACCAAGCTAATTGGGTGAATAAATGGCTACAAGATGCGACGGGTTTTAACACCCAAGTTTTGCCTATTTTATGCTTTCCGGGTTGGTTTGTAGAGCTAAAGCAGCGACCGGTATTTCCAATTGTATCTCATAAACAAATAGTTAAAACAATCCTTTCAATGCGACAGGTTAACTTAGAACAAGAGCAGCAGCGTGCTATTTGCTATCAAGTTGTACAGCGTGCCTTAAACGATAGTAAAGCTATTTAAAAGCTACGCTTTTTGCGCGAACATGCTGAGCGCCTTGTATCTACGTTAAATTTAAAGACTATCCTAAAAAGTGATGTGCGGCTAAACTCCGAGCTTAAAATACTTTACTAGTGTTGTGAGGTAACTTATTACTACTTAGGGTTTTAAGCTGCGCTAAGGAACTTGCAGAAACGGAAAATGCATAGACATGAAAATTATTTATGAGCCCCGCTTTAATTATCAATTAGGATTACTAAAATACTTGCACCCTTTTGATGGTGAGAAATTGTCAAAAGTAATTACAGAACTTGATAGCTTGAATATTGAAATAATCCACCCAGTGGGGCCTGTTTCACCAGTCGTGATCAATGAATACCTCAACGAATTAATGAGAAAATTGGTTTTAAGTAAAACGCTTGTATTTAGGGCTTTGGAAGTTCCTAAAATTCCTTTTGTTAGCTTTGATTTTCTCGATAATAAAATTTTGTTACCTATGCGCTTAGCTGTTGCGGGAACTTTACTTGGGGCTGAAAATGCATTGGGCTCTGGCGATATTATGTGGAATTTATCAGGGGGCTTTCACCACGCTAGCAACGTTAATATGGAAGGCTTTTGTATTTATAATGATATTGGAATTAGCTATCAACAATTACGTAAGAATGGTCAGTTAAGTGAAACTGATAAAGTATTGATTATAGATGTTGATGCGCACCACGGTAACGGTAATGCCTATTCTTTCAAAGACAATGAAAATATCCATTTATTAGATGTATATAATGCAGATATTTATCCAACCTCTGATTTTACGCGTAACAGAGTCAATTTTCCTGTTCCATTGAAAAGTGGTGTTGAAGGCCATGAATATTTAGATAAGTTAAATCAAGCACTCAAGTTAGTAAAAGCTGATTATGCCCTAGCATTTCTTATTGCCGGAACAGATGTGTTGGCTATTGATAAATTAGGTGGTTTTAAACTTACCGTAGAAGATGTTGCTAAGCGTGAAAAAATCATACTATCTCACTTAAAAACGCTTGAAATCCCAACTGTGGTTACTGGTGGCGGCGGATATTCAAAACAAAGTGCCTCTGCCATAGCTGCTGCAATTAAGGCATGCTCAACACTATAAGCTCACCATAACTTCTTAAACGAAGCCAAGGCAGGATACACCCCCTCCTGTAATTTAAAAGCTGTGCTTTTCGCGCTAGTAAGCCTATGATAAATTTAAAGGCTGCAGGTAAGACTGTCCCCAGTGATCACCCCCGAATTTAATTAATGATGAGTAATTAACAGCATGGCGGAATTTTGTTCCCGACAAATTCCAAGTACCTAAATCCCTTTAGGCAATGCTGTTAAAAGCGTAGCTTGGCCATGGGTGAAAAACGCAGTTTTGAACGAGAGGGTATGGATACCCGAACTGGAGAGCGTACATGGATGTGAAAGTTGTGCCTATCTACGCTGGTTACGTTTATATCATTAATTTAAATTTAAGAGACAGTGTGATCCTCAAGGCGCTGTGGGTGACGAATGACCAAAGCGTAGCTTTGCAGCTTGAGGAAGTGGAAGCATGGGTGCTGACAGGAACCCGGCTTCAGGGATGAATTATTAACAGCAGAGTTTATTTAAAGGTTATCCGCCCCCTTGGTTGCCATCGCCAATGCGACATGTATAAATAACTTGTAGGCCTAGTAAAAAAAAGCCTCTAAAATCATCATAGAAAATAGGCTCAACAAAAAGCCTGTAGTAGAAACAAGGTGCAAGAAAGCTAAAAACTTGTCTATTGGTCTTGCATACTTTGCAACATGGCTGCCATCAAATAGTGGAGTTGGTTTTCGTGCCCTTTTAAAAAAAATAGCCATAGCGTAAAATGGTGCGCTTGCACCGATTCCTTTATCCCAGCTTGGGGAGCTAATTCCATCTAGTATCATTTTATTATCAATGTATTTAATTGAAACTCGCGGGAATAAAACAGCCATTATCATAAGATAAAAAAAGAAAAAGATAGTGCTGTATAATAGTATTTCTAATATGGGCATTAGAAAAGTTCTTTTGTTAGAGGTTGTCTATCATATAAATTCTCAGTAATCTTTTTTGCTTTTTCATTAACATATAAGCTAGCTCCAAAACCAACAAGTAAGCCTATTCCTACAGCTACGACCCAACCATAGGGAGTTAGCATTAAAATTGTTGATAAGGCTGTTGTTGTAGCTGTGGCAGTATAAATTCCCGCTAAAGTTGAAACTCCAAAACCAGCCATTTCAGCTGATATACTCCTATGCCAGTCATTACCATTTTTATAATCACTATAAACAGAAACTCCTCGAACAACAGCATCGAAAGCAATCATCCCGTAACCTAGCCAACGAGCATTATTTTCGAGTCGCTTAATTTTATTTAATTCAGCAGTACTACTTATATCAAGTTTAGTTGAGTGTCTGGCACTTTTGGCTATGTGAACACCACGCTTAGGGTTAGACCAAACTGTGCCTCTTCGATTTGCACGGTTAGTATTCATAAAACGTTGTAATTCAGCTTGATATTTAACTTGCAGCTCTTTAAATATAGCAAGCGCTTTTTGCTCTAAAGCGACCATGTGGTATTTAGGTATACCTGATTTATGTGCGGCTCGAATGTCTTTTAAAGATGCTTCATATTTACCCGCCAAAGCAACAAACTTTGAACTGCGAGCTTCTATTGATGTGGCACCTGAGCCAACAATAGCATGCGTGTTACTTTCTAAAAATGGTATCACTTGAGCTTGAAAATCAGAAATTGCAAGCAAGGTTTCACTCCCAAAATCACGTAACATACCTGCAATATTTCTTTTTGATTGAGCTGGTAGTAGCGAGAATTGTCTGAGTATATTTTTTTGTTCTGAGGTAGGGTTATCTGAAAATTGAGAGTACTCTTTGCGCCAGATATATGGTGTGCCAGAGGTGATTACATCACTTTTTATGTGATTATTATCTTTAGAAAATGTATTTTCCTTGTCTGTTTTACATTTTACTACTTCTGCAGTGACTGCATCCAAGCAGATTCTAATTTCTAGAGCCATGATCAGTATCCTTACTTTTGATTGTACAGAAAAGGCTAATGATTTTTAATTAAGTAGTCAATACAAAATTGCTTTTCATTTATTAAGAGTGAAGTAATTGTGGTTGCCAATATTATATGAAATTCAATAAGCTACCCTTTCTACGAGAAAAAGTAGGGCGCCTCCAGCCAATTTTAAGGCCGCTGCTAAGGGCGCTCCCTATTGGTTGCCATCGCCAACGCGATATAGGTAAACACAATTTAAAAGCTTTGCTTTTCGCCTACGATTACAAATCAAAGTGCGATGTAAAACAGTGTCTACGGATGTTTAAATTACATTTGCCTAAAATTCAAAAGCGGTGAAGCTCGTAAAACAATGAGGCAATTAACTCTAATATTCGCCTCATTGAATGAGGCAATTAAATCATATAGACTGAAGCTAACTAACTTAAGGGCTAAAGACTATGTGGATATGGCAACAACAAAATTGGCCAAACTTTACGTGGGATGATGCGGCGCTTGCTCCTTTGCTAAGAGAGCTTTCATATAACCTAGGTTTATTGGTGGGGCGTATGGGCGTGCAAAGTGCTCATCAAAAGCAGCAAGCTCTTGATACCTTACTAGCAAATATTATTCACTCCAGTGCGATTGAGGGCGAAAAGCTTAATGCATTTTCGGTTCGCTCTTCGCTTGCTAAAAAGCTCAATATTAACGAGAAGCCTTACCCAACAACTGTGCAAAGCGACAATCTTGCAGAGATTATGCTTGATGCAATAACGAACACAGATTCGCCGCTTGGTTTAGAACGGGTGCTTAACTGGCATCGTTTATTATTTGCCGATGAGCAAAGCTTGTTTACTAACATTGAGGGCGGGCAGTTGCGCGGCAGCGAGCCAATGCAGGTGGTGTCGGGGCGTTTAGATAAACCAGTATTACATTTTACAGCACCCCCTAAAAAGATAGTAAATAAAGAGCTGTCGCTATTTTTTGATTGGTTTAACAACACGCAAAACGATTCACAAATAGACCCTTTTATTCGTGCTGCTATCGCACACTTATGGTTTGTAACAATACATCCGCTTGAAGATGGTAACGGTCGAATAACACGGCTTATAACCGACCTGGCTTTAGCACAAAAGTATGCAGAGTCTATTCGGTTTTACGCTATGTCGGTGGCTATTTTAGACGACAGAAAAAGCTACTACGAAGTGCTAGAAGCCACGCAGCGTGGTGGGCTTTGTATAACACAGTGGATAAAATGGTTTTTATGTACGCTTAATAATGCGATACACCATACGCTTAATAATATTGAGCAAACAGTTTTTAAAACCAACTACTGGGTAAGTAAAGAACAAGCAAAACTAAGTGAGCAACAGGTAAAAGTAATTAATAAATTACTCGATGGCCAATTTGAGCACGGAATTAGCGCCAGTCAGTATCAAAAGGTGGCTAAAGTTAGCCGTGCGACTGCAACGCGCCATTTAGCCGATTTACAAACATTAGGTTTCATAACAAAAACGGCTGCGGGTGGGCGCAGTACACGTTACAAAGTTGCCCAATGAGGCAATTAAATGGCTATTTGACTCACTATATGAGGCGAATAGGTGTGTTTAAGTTGAATAAGTAATGTTGAATGCTTTAATTAAAGCGCAAGGTAAACTTTAGCCCACAATTTACAAGCTTCGCTTTTCGTGCGAGCAGGCTTTGCGGCAAAGGTGTAAACGATATTTTATATTTCATAGGTTAAGTATGTAAAACCGCGATGTAACCTCCTTCGTTTGATTTAAAACAGCAGTTTAATGTGAGTAAATTCCTACCTAAATTTTTTTGATGGTATATAAAAGCAAATAAATAAAGCATATCGATATTTATAGTAACTAATTTGTACCCATAAAGTAGTTTAATAGCGTGTGGTTTAATAAATATGCAGTTTTTACTTATGTGAAATTGAAATAGCTTAATAAGTTACTTGATAGACTATTCGATCTTGGTATTATTGTGGGTCTATATAAAAAAATTACTGTGTAAGCTGTTTTGTAGATTTACAAATAATGGGTAATTTACTCAAGCAGTGATAAAGAATAAAAAACACAGTGTTCAATAAGTAGTCACCTTGTCATTTTTAGAAGTGATTTACTTTAAGCTAAATTTTTTATCAATAGTATGAGTTAATAGCCTGGAAATACTTGGGCATTAGTGTCACATTGTTAAATAGGTACAAGCTCTAATTTAGGTTAGTAATTAAAATATTAATGATAAAGGGTTGGTTTTTAAATTTTTGTACTATTTAACTATCAGTAATAATAGTTGGCTATTTTTTAAATGCAAGTAAACCTTATGTGTATGAAATAATTTGTAATTTAATAATAGCAGTTTGTATTTTTAGTATTTAACACTGTTCGGCCTTTTAAAATAGCGGCTATTTAGGCAATATTCATTGATTTGGTAGTTAAATGTTAGTACTATTTTTAGTCAATAAATATTGTAAATATAAAACATTTTATATTGTTTTTAAAAATTATAATTTTAAAAGTTATTGTTAATAATTTTTATTTGGCCTTGTTCAAATAATCACGCAATTTTTTAATTGCTGTACACGGATGTTTTTAAGATGATTCATAGGAAATTTTTATGCATAATATTGGGGTAGTGATACCATTTTATCAAAGAGATAAAGGGATACTAATAAAATCTCTAATGTCTATACTTGAACAAAAATGCTCAAGTGAAATAAATTATTATGTTGTTATTGTTGACGACTGCTCCCCACTTGCATTGTCTGAAGAATTATCTCAACTACCTACCTTACCTAAAAATGTACATCTTATTAGTCTTTACCATAAAAACAATTCTGGCCCAGCGATCGCTAGGAATACAGCTCTAAGACACATTCAAGAAAAACTTAGCAGTGTGGTAGATTACGTTGCCTTTTTGGACTCTGATGATCAGTGGGGCGAGAAGCATTCTTCTTTAGCCCTAGAAGCATTTGATTTAGGTGCTAATTTTTATTTTGGAAATACGGACCGTGATGGTTTTTATGATTCAAATTGGAATACAGATATCCCTGAAATGGAACAAGACCTTAGTCGTTTTTCAATAGGTGACTCTCAGTTTATTATTGATTCGTCTGTTATTATTGAGTCTATGTATAATAAGTACTTATCGCAAACCTCCACTGTTATGTATAGGTTAAACAAGTTCCCTGATATTTTATTCTGTGACCAATTAAGGTTTGCAGGGGAAGATGAGTTAATGTGGTTGTTACTATGCGCAGGCGCAGATAAAGTAGCTTATTACCCTTGTGATGTTACCAAATGCGGTAAAGGGGTTAATATGTTCTTTTCCAACATTAGTTGGGAACTGGTCGGTTCTTGCAATATTATGGGAAGTAAAGCATTAGCAACCGCGATGATTTTAGAAAACATAGAGTTAAATACTAAACAAAGAAAAACTTTAAAGAAAACGTTTAACTCTCATTGTTATGTTTATTTTAAACTGATGATAAAGCATGCTTTTAAATTTCGTGAAATAGATTTCAAAAACACCATGCTGATAGTGAAATACTTACTAACTAAAGACCTTTCTAGTTTAAATAAGCACGAATGTGTTGAGGCTAAAATTTATAATTAAACTAAGTGTACCTAATTTGGTTTAAGTTTATTTAAATGTTAAAGTTAATAACACTTAACTATTTAAATTTAACTATAGGTTTTAGCTCATAAATAAATTATAAACGTAATTAAATTAAATTTAATTTGTTTATATTTAATTTTTTTTATAAACAAAAGTATTTAATTCTAAATTAAGGTCGTGAATAAGCTTTTATTTATAATAAGAGTATATCTTTTAAATTTAATATTTACCCCCCAATTAGTCCCCTTTTTAATTTCTGCTAATTTACACAGGCTTACCAAATGCTTAAATGGATTTTAATATTAGTGCTTAGCGTGTTTGCAACATTAACCCAAGGAGGCACGGCTTACTCACAATCTCAATGCGATAGTATTAAAAAGCAACGCGAAGCTATCCGTTCGCAATTTAGAAGTGGTTACAGTACAAAAGAAGGTGAACGCTTAACTGCGCGCGATAAAGCGCTATTTACCTTACTTGCTAATCACTGTAGTAAGCCTAAAAAGAGTAGTAGCGTTTCTTCAGTTGCTTCAACTCGAACATCTAACAACAATTGGTTACTTAACCAAAATGTATCTAATATGTCTTTACACAGCGATAGCTATAAAGATGCAGCTAAACTTGATGCTTGGTCTAAATTTTATAAACTGCCTAAACGTTGTCGTAAAAAAGGGATGGAGTCGGCTGATTTTGTGTGGTGTAGCGAATACAGAGGTAAACAAAAAGATTTATTTGAAGTCCAGTGGCAAGGGCGCCCATAACTATGTTTAACACAAAGTTACGCATAGTATTTATGTTTATTGTGTTGCTTATAGCATCGGCACTTATTGCTAATCATTTTACGGGGAGGGTGTTTAATTATCACGACCCTGTGGGTGAGGTTAAACGAATTTATAATGGTTTAACGCAAACGATTGTTACTAAACCACAAGTTATAAAACGTTTAGATAATCAAAGCACTATAACTTTACAAAGTAAGCCAGTTGCTATGGATAATCATTCGCCACAAGGCGACATTACGCGCTGCGTGGATGTATCGTTAGGAAAAGTTAAATACAAACGAACTGGTGATATATTTACATGGACCGATAGTGACGGCGTACCTCATTTTAGTGATAAAAAACCTGACTTTGCAGTAGCCACTTATAACACTGGCTTTATTGAGCCATTAGATTATTTTGATCTTACATTAAATACGCCTAATTTACCTTCGTCGTTTAACCAGGCATTACACATTAAACTTAATACGGTATTTAAAGTATATGGCCAGGTTATTGGTGTGCACGCGCTTAAAAAAGTAAAACTCAATTTAACAGTATTACCTACTCGCGATGCTTACGAAGCGGCAATAAAGCAACGAGGCGCTAACCCTACCAATACTGCGGGTATGTACTTTCATGCAAGTAATTCTGCCTTTATTAATTATGAAAATGACCATGCTGCAATGCGAACTGCAATACATGAGGCTGTGCATGCTATTAATAAAGCGGTATTAGGTTATACGCCTAGGTGGCTTAATGAAGGATTAGCTGAATACTTTGAACTAACAAAAAACCATATGCAAACAGGTATTGTTGAACCTAATAGTTCATGGGTAAAAAACAGCAAAATTTCCAAAAGTGTATTCACATTTAACTCGCTAATTACTTTGGATAAATCTTGGAGTAAAAGTGATACTAGCAAGTTATATGCAAGCAGTTGGGCTGCTATTTATTTTTTGATGGACTCGCATTCAGGCAAAATTTTGCTTAAAAACATGATGCTTGCTGAGCAAGAGTTACCTTGTAATAAGCTATCTAAAAAACAATTGAGTACTTTGCTGAATGAGCAGTATCCTGATATTGATAGTCAATATTCAAAGTGGTTAAAAACCTCTTTTAAAACACATAACTTTTAGCGTGAATGGCAATTTAAAAGCTTCGCTTTTCGCGCGAGTAGGCTTTACGCCTACGCTGTATGTTGCAGGCTCTGGTATTTAATTACAGACCTCAAGAAAGCTCTCGTTAAAACCCCGAGAATATTTATAAGCGCAGTAAACCAAAGAGTAAATATTACTCTTTGGTTTTCATGTTTTTAGCACGTTCTTCTGCGTCTATCAGTGCTTGTGATTTAGGGGCGCGTTTTTTCTCTTCTATTTTGGGCTTTTCGCTTGAGTTTGGATCCCAGCTTTCATCAAGTGATAGGTTTGCGAATGGATTGCTGCTATCTGCCTTTTTAGGCTCTGGTGCTGGCTCTGTTTTTGAAGGAGCTGGTTCTGGCTCATCGATTGGTGGCGCAATGTTTTTAGGTTTAGTTTCAGGTTCAACTTTAACTGCTGCTTTTTTAGGTGCTGTTTTTTTACCTGGAAGTGGTGCGCTTGGGTCAAATGTACGTACTTCCGGCTCTTTAAAGTCGTGCTCGGTGGCAAGCGATGTAGCCTCATTGTTTGCTGTTTTATTTGGTGTATGTAAGTCGGCAACAGGCTCGCTGGGGGTCATTGGCTCTGGCGTGTTTTGTGTTTGCTCTACTATATTGTGCTCAGTTTCTGTGTGGGTAGGCTCTGTAACTTGAGTGCCGTGATTACGTTTTCTTTTTACTGGTTTTGCGTCAGGATCAAACTCACGTACTTGTGGTTCGCTAAATTCATCGGCGCTTTTTATTCGCTCTAACGTGGTTTTGGCTGCGGCTTCAAACTCGGCGGTATTAGGCTCTGGTTTTTGTTTAGCATCGCTAAAAGTAGCGCTGGGTTCATCAGTTGCCTGAGCGCTTTGAAGCGCGATAGCAACGGGTTGTTCAGTGGTTTTAATGGCTTCATTGCTTATTAGTTGCTCATTTGGCTGCTGAGCCACGTCCTGAGTTTCGCTTTGTGTATTTGGTAAATTAGCCTGCTCAGCTTTTACTTCTTCAAGTGCTGGTTTATTTGGCTCTGTGCTTTGGGTTGAAGGTGCTTTATGTTGTTTTTTAATAAGCGCAGCTGCAGTCGTACTTTCGGTATTTACTTGCTCAGCGGCAGGCTCTCGTTGTTTAGTCTTTTTAGCTGCGCTTTGCTCACTTTTAGCATTTTTAACTAAATCGGCTGCGCCCATAACTGGCTCGGTTTTTTGTTGCTTAGCGCGGCGTATACGCACTAATACCATTGCGCCAATTAGCATCACAATAACAATAATTAAGGTAGGTAATAGCAGCGAGCTTGAGCTTTGGTTTGCCGGTGGTGGTGTAACTATTGGTGCTGGTTTGCTTGGTACTTTTATAGGCGCCGTGTTTTCAGGTGCTGTGTTTACCGGCTCTACTTTTGGTTGTTTAACTGGCAGTACGGCAGGGGTTTGGCTTTCATCTGTATTGTTATTAATTGTGTTTTGCGCTGCGCTTTGCTCATTTTCGGTTTGTGTTTGTGGCTGATCATTAGCTGTATTTACATCGATGGTTATTACATCGTTTGTGTTTAGCTGCTCATTTATTTGCTGTTTTTGCTCGTCTGTTAAATTAAGTGTTTCTTCGTTTATGTTATTAGCAGGTGCGACGGTAGGCTCAACTACAGGTGCGGGCTCTACAATTACAGGCTGTGGCTGAGTAACTATAGGTGTTGGCTCTGGCTCTATTATTTGCGGCTTAGGCTGGGTTTGAACTTGTTTTGGCTTATTACAATTATTTTTGTAGTCGCGCGCGGCTTTTCGATATTGTCGGCTGGCTTTATTATTGCTGTTTTGCTGCATCTCTTGTTTTATTAAAATGCACATAGCCTCGTTGTAAGCAGCGCTTTGTGCGCTATAAAAAAGGGCAAAACATAGAGTAAGTCTAACTAATTTTATGATCATAAAGTAACAGCGCTTAAATATTAATAGTTTGATTTTAAGCGCAAAATTAAAAATTATCTAGGGGGTGCGCGACTTAGTCGATCACCATTAGGCTGCGGTATTCATCATATGCAAATTGATCGGTCATGCCGCTTATGTAATCTTGAATTAACCTACAGCGATAATAAAACTCGTACGCTGCAAAGTGGTCAGGCTCTTCTTGCATGGCATCTATTGCATGTTGGTAACTGTTTAGGTGTTTTTTAGAGAGCTTTTTAACTAAACGCGACTCTATTAACAAGCGTGAGTCGCCATTAAGTGCTCGCCTAAAATCGTCGCTTGTTAATTGCAGCAAAGGTTTATAACAATCAAGCAGGCCGTTAATTATTCTATAGCCTTGTAGCTCTAGTTTTTCTACCTCTTTATTAGAAAAAACATGCTCAAGCGCTACTTGTTTAAGCGTTTTAGTTACGGCGTGTAAGTGGCTTCTGTCTTCTAAAAGGGCTTGGTTAAAGTCGCCATGGTAGATAGGCTCTATATGTTCAATAAAGCGTTTTGCCGCATGATTCACCAGCGGGTGGAGCAGTGCTACGCGCAGATATATAAAAAATTCGCTATTAAAGTTATACGGCTGAGCCTGTGCGCGATCGAGAGCGTAATCTACCGCTTTATCTACAAAAGACAGATGCTCAGCATCGTCTATGGTTAGGTTTATAAGCGTTTTTTTATATTGGCTTTTAAGTGCTTGGCACAATAGCTCGGTGCTTATTATGTCTTTTTCTACCGCGTCTTCTATGTCGGCTAGGCAATACGAAATATCGTCGGCGGCTTCCATTATATAACTTGCAGGGTGGCGGCAATACGGCTCAATGGTTAGCTCGTTTTGAAGCGCTTCTACAAACGCTTTTTCGCTGTAGTAGTAACCTACTTTTTTCATTAAGTAGTTTTTGTTTTGCGGTATGTCTTTTACATCAAGCCCTGCTGGGCGAGTGTATTTTAAAATACCCGCGCTTTGGCTGTAGGTTAAATTAAGGGTTTGCAGCGAATGAATTATGCGTATGCCTTGTGCGTTACCTTCAAAATTACAAATATCGAGTGCAAGGTGTTTAAAAATAACGCCTATGCCGGTGTTTGGCTCTTTACAGCGCGTTGGTGTAACACTTGCTAAATTATTATTAAACCAGTGATTTATTGCAGCTTCGCCAAAATGCCCAAACGGTGGATTGCCTATATCGTGCATTAGGCAGGCCATTTCTACTAGGCTTTCGAGCGGGCGCTCTAGCCCTTTTAAGCCAAACTCGGTTTGTTGCTCAAAGCTTAAATTAGCAAAAATGCGCTGCACTATAAAACGGCCCACTTGTTGTACTTCGAGTGAGTGAGTTAACCGCGAGCGCACCGCTGCGTTTCGCTCTAGCGGAAAAACCTGGGTTTTTTGCTGCAACCGACGAATAGCTGCACTGTTAATTATACGACCGCGATCGCTTTCCATCGCCATTTGTAAATTTGCAGTCGTGCGATACATGCGCGCTGGGGTTATTTTTTTACTAAAGTCGATAGTCATCGGAGTCCTTGCTTAGTGGTGACGACTGGCAAAGTAAATGCGCGTTGTCATTCGTTTTTAATACTTGCTTGTTAATATATACATCTAGACGTGTTAGGTACAGGTGCTTGTATCATTTAAGGCCCGGCAATTGTATTATAAAGCTATATTTTTCAGTATTTAACGCATTTTAATGTAGGCGAGTATTTGTAATGAAGTATGTATTTGTAAAGGCGATGATGTTGGCTCTTTTAGTGTTAACCAGCCAAGCGGCATATGCGGCAAAAGAGCAAACAGTGGTGCTGGTATCAATAGATGGCCTGCGTTGGGATTACATAGAAAAACACGGCGCGCCTAATTTAAAAGCAATGGGTGAGCGCGGTGTAAGGGCTAAAAAGCTTATTCCGGTTTACCCAACTAAAACGTTTCCTAATCATATTTCTATAATTACGGGTTTGTTGCCTGTTAACCATGGCATTGTAGATAATAACTTTTGTGATAAAGCCCGCAAAAACGAGTGTTACAGTATGGGTAAAGGCATGCGCGATAGCACGTGGGTAAGTGGTATTCCACTTTGGAATTTAGCAAAAATGCAGGGGCTAAAATCGGCGACTTATTTTTGGCCTGAGTCGGATGCGCGCTTTAATGGCATGACGCCCGACTATTACTTTCATTACTCTAAATACAGCGAATACCAAGGCCGTGTTGATCAAATAATACAGTGGCTAAGCTTACCTAAAGCACAGCGCCCACGTTTTGTAGCGAGTTATTTTTCGCTTGTTGATAGCATGGGGCATGAGTTTGGGCCCGACGCACCGCAAACTCGCGATGCGGTAAAGCAATTAGACGATTTAATGGGCCAATTACAAACCCGACTAAGCAAGTTAGAGCAAGACGTTAATTTAGTTATTGTGTCGGACCACGGTATGGCGCAGGTAAACCCTGAGCAAAGTATTGATA
Source organism: Pseudoalteromonas sp. S3178 (assembly GCF_005886985.1). Taxonomy (NCBI): domain Bacteria; kingdom Pseudomonadati; phylum Pseudomonadota; class Gammaproteobacteria; order Alteromonadales; family Pseudoalteromonadaceae; genus Pseudoalteromonas; species Pseudoalteromonas sp. S3178. Next base: position 37,718 of record NZ_PNCW01000022.1, read on the forward strand.
TTTCAACGTTGCCAAAAGACGATAACTTTTTAGTTAAAAACACCGGCCCTCGCTTATTAATTTATACGCAGCCAGATGCTAAAAATGCAGATGTTGAAGGCTACAAAGCACGTTTACAAAAGGCGTCAAACGGTCGTTATACAGTATTAAGTGACGAGCAGTTAGCTGGGTATCATTATAATAAGGGCACTCGGGTGGGCGATATTGTAGTGCAAACTACAGCACCGGCGGTATTTATCAATTCAGATAAAGCAATGTATTTAGGCACGCACGGCTATGCCTATACCGATGATATGGCGGCATCATTTGTAGCGGTTGGCCCTGCATTTAAGCAAGGTGTAACGCTTGAAAAAGTAAGTAACCTTGATATTTACCCGGTACTTGCAAAAGTAATGGGGCTTAAGCTTTTAAATAAAGTAGATGGCGACGGTAAAACGTTAATGCCGGCTATTAAACAACAAATAGTAGTACATTAATTAGCTGCGCACTTTTAGGCTTTTAACTTGCTAAATTTGTTAATGACTAATAGTGCTGCTAAATCCGTTTTCATCACTTTGTAGGGTAAGCGTAAAGTGGTGGCGATCACATATAGCTTTTACAGTGGCAAGGCCTAATCCAAAGCCATCTTTTTGCCTTGCTAGGTCGCTTCTGTAAAAGCGTTTGGTTAGCTGCGTTAATTGCTGCTTATTAACACCTTTCCCATTATCGCTAATTTTTATACTGCTTTTAGAAAGCGTTATTGTAATTTTAGCGCCGTTACCTGCATATTTTATGGCGTTTTGTAGCAAGTTATAACACGCTTGAAACAACAAGTTTTTGTCGCCTTCAAAAATAAGATCGTGGTTTTTATGCAGTATTATATGCTGCTGGTTTTGCTCTGCTGTGGGTTCAAGAATATCTATTATGTCGCTAATAAGAGTTAAGGCATTAACTGGCTCTAACTTTAGCGGAAATTGTCCATGTTCTAAACGTGTTAGCTTTAACATGGCATCAAAGGTGTGTAATACGCTTTCTAGCTGTTCTATTGCTATGCCTAGACTTGGTTGTTTAATGGCTTCGCTTTCTAAATGTAGGCGCAAGCGGGTAAGCGGTGTTTTTAAATCGTGAGCAATGTTGTCGGTTATGCCTTGTACAAGGGCAAAGTTTTCTTCAATACTTTGTAGCATGGTATTAATGTGTTTAGCCAAAGTAACAAACTCATCGCCTTTTTGCTTATGTACTACTCGCGCCGATAAATCGCCTTTTTGTACTTGCTCTGCCACGTTATTAAAATAATTTACGCGGCGTAAATGTCGTCTAGCAAATATATAACCAAATACACATGTGAGCATTAAACTAAGTAAACATGCCCATGTCGCAATGGTTTTAAACTCTGTAATTAAGCGGCTTAAATGCTCAGTTGCTGTAGCAATAACTACGTTGCCGTGTTGTGTGTTTACAATGCCTGTGGTTAGTAAGCGTATTTGGCCGCGCTGCGTATCGAGTACCGGAAACTCAACGGTTTTGGGCAATTTGGGTATATCGTTTGGAAAAAAGCTCAACCCTTGGCTTTGTGTTTTGTCGTTTTGCCAAAATATTAAAATATCGCCTTCGTTTCTAAAAACATTAAGTTGCTTAAAAAACGAAGCTTTATCAAATTTGTTTGCCAGCCCTTCTATACGTACTTGCTCGGCGTTTAATCGCCTTTCTACTTGGCGTGTTTGCTCACCAAGTAATAACTGGTAAATAAGTACAATAGATAAAACCAGTACCACAGAGGTAATAGTCGCAAAGGCGAGCGTTAAGCGCCAAACCGAGCTTACCCGTGGGTTAAATTGCCACCATAATGAGCGCTTACTATTCATTGGCGTGCGCTTTTTGTAAGCGGTAGCCTACACCTCGTATAGTTTCAATGTGTACATGGGCGTTATGTTGTAAAAGTTTTTTACGAAGCCTAGCAATGTGTACATCAATTACGTTGGTGCCAGGGTCAAAATGGTACTCCCACACTGATTCAAACAATAAGGTACGAGTAACTAATTTACTTTGATGCTCTAGCAAAAAGTGCAATAACTTAAATTCTTTTGGTTGTAAGTTTAGTGCTTGCCCGTTTACTTGTGCTTTATAGTGGCGAAAATCTAGGCTTACGTTTTCAAACTCTACGGTGGTTGTTTTTTGCGCTGATTGCGAAGGGCGTTTTATAAGCTTTTCTACTCTTATTGCAAGCTCCGAAAACGCAAACGGCTTGGTAAGGTAATCATCCCCACCGGCTTTTAAACCAGCGACTCTTTCGTCTACTTTATCAAGTGCTGAAAGTATAAGTACGGGAGTGTTTTTACCTGTTGCTCTAAGTGCAGCAAGCACTTGTAATCCATCAAGTTTGGGCAGCATACGATCAAGTATTATTATGTCGTGTTCTTCGCAGGTAGCCATAAGCAATGCTTGTTGGCCGTCGGCTGCGGTATCTACGGTGTAGCCTTGTTCGTTAAATGCTTTATACAAAAAATCTCTATTTTGTTTGTCATCTTCGACTAAAAGCAGCTTCATTAATTACCCCAACGCAGCAAAGGTAAGTTTTTACCTGTGGCTAAATCAATGGCTTTTTTGTGCCTGCCTTTTTCTGTAATAAAGGTAGCAACTAGGTAGGTTATGCCAATATCTTGCTCTAATTGCGACTCTAATAAGTAATACGGTGGCGCTGGGCTTATTGATTTTACAAGTTGATGCATGCGGTAGTTTTTTTGCTTCATTAATTTGGCTGCGGCTACTTCGTCTTCTTCGTCAAGTTCTGGCTGCTCGTATTCTTGTTCAATTACTTTACCGTGCGCGTTAACGATTAACTCAATAAAGCGTTTATTTTTCTCATCAAATAAGGTTACTTCGTAAAGTGTAATGCCTTTTTCAAACTCAAGTTCAAATTCTACAATCACACCCTGGTTGGCGTACTGAGTTTCTATTTTAGCTAAAATACTCTGAGCCGATGGCTCTTTAGCTGTATTGAGCTTATCAAATATGGCTGAGTTATTAGCTTGGCAAAATGCGCTAACAAAAAGGGCTGCGCTTAATAAAATATATTTCATAAATAGGCTCTTGTGGCTTGAACGTTATTTTACGCGTTAGCTTATCAAATAAAGGTAAGTCTATGTTTAAATTTAATAGGGCATGTTACCGCTGTAAGTAAACAGGCCCTTTGCTAAACTAAGTTAAGCTAAACGTAACGTACAATATTTAATCGTCTAGTACACAGGATCTTACTTGGTTTGTGTTTACCCACTGGCACTCAAGCTCTACGTATTGGTCTGTAAATTGCGATAGGGTGCTATCTTCACTTACATAGCCCCAGAGTGTAGCTTGGCTGTTTTCATTTAGTGTCACGTTACCTTTTAAATCTAGCGTGCTGGTGTTGTCCTCAATTTCAACTTCACTAACAAGTGCTTGCTCGCTGTTGTAGGTGCCTTCAAGCTCTAACCATTGCCCGTTTAAAGTTAGTGCAGTTAAGCCATCTTCGTAACGAGTTTGATTAGTAAGCGTAAAGTTATTGCCATTTATAGTGGCGGTGTTGTCGCTAACCGACACTTGCCCTGATACTGAAAACGTATAATTTGTAACTGTTGGCTCGGTGTTATTACTCTCAAACTCAATATTTGTGGCTAACAATTGGTTGTTATTTTGTTGCCACTGAGCGTCTACTTCAACACGTTGGCCGGTAATTAAATTAGTGGCTGTGCCATCTTCAAATTGAGTTTGATTATTAATAGCAACTTGCCATTTAGAGTTGATAGTTATTAGTGTTTCATCGTTATTTACAAAGGTGATGATGCCTTCAAGCTCGGCTTGTGTATCGTTGTTAAAGTCTATACTTTGTTCGGCATCTACTTCTGTAGCTATAACATGCCCTTCATTTAAAGTACCTTCTACTTCTACAAGCTGACCATTACTAAGTGCGCCGTCTACTTCGGCTTGTTGGTAGTTAATTACTAAATTGCCTAAATTAAACGTGCCTGACTGAGTATTTAAATTACTTATATTACCTAGTAACTCAAGTTCTTCTTGTGGGTTATTAATAGCAGCTTGATAAGTAACATTAATGCTATTAGTTGAGTCGCTGTATCCGCTTACTTCAAGTAATTCACCTTGTGTAATATTTGCGTTTTGTACGTTATTTAAGGTGGTGCCTGCAATACTTAGGGTATCGCCATTAATAAATACAGGGCCTTTTAATAGTGGATCGTATTCTATTTCTGTTGCTTGTGTGCCGTTGGTTTCTACTTCAACGTACATACCTACTTTTATGTCTGAAAGGCTGGCGTTGTTGCCATCTAATTCTACCTCGGCAGAGCTTGCGGGCACTGTGTGGCTGTTTATGGTAATTGCGTTACTTGTGACTTCAGATACTTGGCCAATAATTACGCTTGGAAAATTGCTAACATCTGACACTGCATCTGATTCACTGCTAGATGAGCTGCTGCCACATGCACACAACGCAAGTGAAATGGCAGATAAAGAAATGAGATTAACAGTATTTTTAATTGGGGAATTTTTCATAGCTTACTCCTAGTTATTAATATGGAGTAAGTGTACCTATTACCAAATATTGTAAAGGTGGACGCAACATTAAATTTTGTTAATGATTTAAAGTAAAAAAGAGCGCAAATGCGCCCTAAAGGGAATAACAAACTAAGCAGGTTGTATACAGCCTGCTTTAAATCACTTACTTAAAGTTAGCAATACTTGTTTTTGTGTCGGTAACAGTACGAATTGCATATGCTTGGTTAGTTACACCAAAAGCTAAGCCGTTTACTGTCCAATTAGGGTTAGAGAAGTAATCGTATTGCGTTGCACTACCGTAAACATGCGGGTAAGCCATTATACTCGCAAATTCGTTTTGAACGCCGTGGCCCATACCATCAACATATACGCCGCCCGATGTATCGCCTTGCTTACGTGAATGCGCTAGGCCTTGGTTATGACCAAGTTCGTGTACAAACGTAGTTGCGCCACAATCAATAGCGGTAATAGAGTACATACGGTCGCTCATTGAGCTGTATAAATTACCGTTAGTGCCTTGGCCAACCCATGCTAAACCACAAGAAATTAAACCATTGCCAGCACTTTGGCCTGTGCCAAGTACGGCTATCATATCGGCTTTCCAATCGGTGCGTAAGCCATCAACATAGGTGCTGTCGGTAACAGCGTCGAGCCACTCACTAGATGGAGTTATGGCGTAATCGCCTAGGTTTTGTGTGCCCGCTAAGTTAAGTGTAATGTCTACACCATTTTGGCTATAAACTTGGTTGCTAAAAGCAATTAGCTGGTTAATTTTGGTTGTAATATTACTTGTAGCAGCCGCCGATTGATCGGTATATAAAATACCAATATTAATCGTTTCTGCTTGAGCAACACTTGCTGCACATAACGATGCAGCTATTACGCTTGCTGAGATTACTTTTTTCATTGTTGTATTTCCTTACTTTTGTAGTGGTTTTAATTTGTTAAGTTTTCATCTTTTTTAGGTGCAAATACATCAACTCCTTTTTGTGTATTTGGCGAAAGCGAACTTGTGTCGTGTTCAATATGGCTTTTGTATAAATCGCGCTTAGCGGCTATCCAGCCATATTTACCTTTACTTTCAAAAACGTAATTACCATTAGGGGTCGTAAATTGCCCGTATACAGCGTCTTTACCTACGGTTAAAACGGTATTGTGCATGTGCCCATCTATACCTGTTACTTGGCCAAAAATACTTTTATCGCCATTGCTGGCTTCACTCACGCTTGTAATTTCTGCTGTGTAGGTTTCTGCAGATTGCGGAATCGCTAAATCAAAGTTATCACCCATTTTTAGTGCTTTTAGTGTTGGTAAATCAAACTCTATATAGGCTTCGTTGTTTAAATCGGTTGGTAGAACTTTGGCATTTTTAAGTATTGCTTTTGCATCATCCGACAGCTTATTTATGGCATCAAAGTGCTCGGGTATTGAGGTTTTTGCAGGCTCAATATTTTTAACTGTTATTGGATCTTTGCTCATATCAATTGGTTGAGGTGCTTTTTGATTCGTCGCAAATTTAGAGTTCACAGGCACTACGTCAATAGCAATTGGGGCGATAGGTTTTGCTGCTTTTTTGGGAGTATTTAAAAATGAATAAATAGCATATGCCGATAAAGGAATGGCAATAATTAAGGCAACATAACGTTTCATTTGTTTCTCTTATGGGGTTTAAGGTTAATTTGTTGTTATGTTTTATAGTATAAAATAGTTTAGATCAAGCTTATAAATGTAATCATAAAGTGGTAAGAGGTGTTTTTGTAACTCATTGTAAAAAAGATCTTTACCTATATTGGGACTGCTAAATGTAAATTTATGTATTGGTTTCTTACAATGTTTATGCACCCTGCAGGGCTGTTTTTAGGTACTTAATTTGTTTTTATAATTACAATTATGAGTGCGCTTTTTAAGCGTTAAAAAAAGTTTAACTATGCGTGAAAATTTTTCATTGGCCATAGCGTAATAGCCAATTGCAAAGCACTAACATGCAAAGTATGTTGTTTGCTGTAAAAATGAAGTATGAGGGATTTATGAAGGTATCTGATCAGTTGCTTAACCGAATTACAGCAGGGCTTGTAGCTGTAATTATTGGTTTTTCGAGTTCAATTGCACTGATTTATCAGGTAGTAATTACTTTAGGGGGCACGCCGGAGTTAGTTGCCAGTTGGATTTTAATGCTGGGTTTAGTAATGGGTATAACCTCTATTGGGTTATCGTATTATTACAAGGTGCCGGTTTTAATTGCGTGGTCTACAACTGGAGCAGCACTGCTTATATCTAGTGCGCAGGGATATACTTTAGGTGAGGCCATTGGCGCGTTTATGCTCAGCGCGTTGCTGGTTTTTTTGTCGGGTATTACTGGTTGGTTTGAAAAAATAATGAACCGTATACCTAGCGAGCTGGCCTGTGCGATGCTGGCAGGCGTACTGGTTACTTTTGGTATTGATGTGTTTAATTTTATGAACGACATGCCTCTAGTAATTGGCTTAATGGTGCTTATGTACTTTATTGGCAAACGTTTTTTTGCATGCTTTGCAATGTTAAGCGTAGTTATTGTAGGTGTAGTGCTTGCTTGGCAAATAGGGCATATAGATACCAGCGCACTGCATTGGAAAATAAGCGAATTTGCTTATATTGAACCCGTTTTTCATCTTCAAGCTTGTATTAGTATTGGCCTACCGCTTTATATAGTAACCATGACATCGCAAAACTTACCCGGCATAGCGGTATTAAAAGCGCATAAATATAAAGCGCCAATTTCGGCATCTTTAAACGTTACAGGTTTTGTAAATTTACTAACCGCCCCATTTGGTGCTTATTCAATTAATTTAGCCGCGATAACCGCTGCAATTTGCATGAGCGATGAAGCCGACAAAAACCACGATAAACGTTATTGGGCAAGTATTGCTGCCGGTGTATTTTATATTTTAATGGCGCTGAGCGCCGCTACGCTAGTTGGGCTAGTAGCTAGTTTACCTCAAGCTCTAATTTTAGCTTTAGCGGGTATTGCATTATTTGGCACCATTGCCAATAGTTTACAACAAGCACTTAATGGCAGTGAATATACAGAAGCCGCCATAGTCACGTTTTTGGTTACTGCATCTGATTTAACCATGCTGTCGGTTGGCTCCGCCTTTTGGGGAATTATTGCAGGCGTTTGTACGGTAATGATCACCCGAAAAGATTAGATGATTTAGTTTCGGTGCTATGTATTTCTTGGGCGTATTTATTAAGTGAAATAGTTTGAGTTGCTTGTATTCATGTTATGAAAAACTACGAGCTGCGCTCGTCACGCCAGCAAGCTGCGCGTCCAAAAGCATGAGCTAACCGCGTAGCAGCGAGTTTACCTCGTGCTTGTATTACATTCTTTCGCGGCATAAAGACTCTGCTACTCATGAATTACACCACAGAGGACACAGAGGCGCTTCGCGCTACACAGAGAAAATACAGGTATAGGTTAATGGCTTCTCCTGTTCTCCTCCTTTACTTCTCTATGGTTAATTTGGCCTGTAGACGTGTAGTCTGATCGCGCAAAATATTAGCTATGATATTTAATAAAAGCTTATCTTTAAAATTAAAAAAGCGGTGTTAAATTTAACACCGCTTTTATAGCCGAACTATGTATCACTCATGCTTTAAAGCATAGGTTTGATCACATCAAATATGGCATCAATATGATCGTCTCTGTCGTTTAAAGCGGCTATGTAGCGGTATTTTTCGCCGCCGGCATTTTCGAATATTTCACGGTTTTCTTCTTCTAGCTCTTCAAGTGTTTCTAGGCAGTCGGCACTAAAAGCTGGGCTTATAATAGCTACATCGGTGATGTTTTCATCTGGTAAGGCTGCAAGTGTTGCATCTGTGTAGGGTTTTAACCATTCAGCTTTACCAAAGCGGCTTTGAAAAGTACTTATAACTTTGTCTTTATCTATGCCTAGCTTTTCAACAACTAAACGTGTGGTTTGCAAACATAAGCAGTGGTAAGGGTCGCCTCTGTCTAAAAACAGTTTAGGCATGCCGTGGTACGAAAAAACCAGCTTTTGTGGCATACCGTTTTTTTCTAAATCTTCACTTATGCTATTAGCAAGCGACTCGATATAACGGGTATTTTTGTGATAACCATTTACAAAGTGCAGCTCTGGCACCCAGCGCCATTTGCGCAGTACATTAGACACCGCGTCAAATGTTGAACCCGTTGTTGGGCTTGAATACTGAGGATACATTGGCAAAATGATAATACGCGTTAAGCCTTTATCGCGTAACTCCTCAAGCCCTGCCTCTATAGAAGGATTACCGTAGCGCATAGCCATAACCACTTCGGTGTTTGCATAACCTTGCTCTTTTAATAAGGTGTTTAACTTAAGACTTTGCTGGCGAGTTATGTGGGTAAGCGGCGAGCCGTTTTCGGTCCATATACTTTCGTATAATTTTGCAGAACGCTTAGGGCGTATGCGCAAAATTATGCCATGTAAAATAACCATCCATACTAGGCGAGGAATTTCTACAATACGAGGGTCAGATAAAAACTCACGTAAATATGTACGTAGTGCTGCAGGCGTTGGCGCATCGGGGCTGCCTAAGTTAGTAAGTAAAATCCCCGTTTTTTGATTAAAACGCCCGTCGTGGGGATTGTCAGTAACAGCAGAAAATCGCGACACGGTGTGCTCCTTCAAGCAAAGTTAGTTAAATAAGCAAAATTTTAGGTTATGCAATGTATACTTAGCCACATTGTAACGAAAAAAACTGCGGTTTAGATCAATCATTTAGCGCTTTTAACCATTATTCTAAATGGTGCTGGTTTTTTAGCTTCGAGCTGTTGTAGTTTTTCAATTGATTTTGGGCTAAACACATGTCCTTTAGGGAGTAACATTATGCCTGTATGGTTATGCAGTGCGTGGCCTAGCACCATGTTCTCTTTAAGCTCACTTGCTTTACAAATTTGTATAGAACCTGCGCTACTTAATTTTTCGTTTAATTTTGCATGGCTAGCTTCAAGTGCACGTACAATTTTTGGGTGATAAAATGAGCCACTGTAAAGTTTTACGCTTTCAAGAGCCTGTTCGTGGCGCTGCTTGTCGTCACTTATATTGCATTGCTCAAACGCATCCCAATAATCGCGCGCCACACCTAACACCATAGCACCTATTGGAATATCGTTTCCGGCAAGGCCTTTGGGTAATCCGTTTCCGTTAAAGCGCTCAAACTGATGGTAAATAGCATCCGATACATCGTGTAAATGTATAGCAGGCATAAGCATTAGCTGTGCTGTACTTGGATGGGTGTAAAATGTTTTACGTTGTTGCTCAGTTAAAGAGTTTACTGGTTTTTTGTAGAGCTCGGGATCCATTGCGAGTAAGCCTATTTGCGCTAAATAGCCTGCCATGGGGGCAAGGTCGATACTTTTTTGTGATAGGTTTAAATAAAGCGCTATTTGCGTGCAGGTATTGGCAATATTTTGTGCTTTATTGCCATCTAAGTAAGGGTTCGCATTAATAAAATTATAAAGTAGCTCTACGGTTGCTTTATGCTCGTGTTTTTCTCGCTCGTTGGCCGCCTCTAGTTGTTTTAGCACTTTTTTAATTTGTAGCGTTCGCTTTTCTACGTTTTGCTCTAATGTGTTATTTAGCTCTAGTAACTCTTGGTTTTGTGCTTTAACTTGCTGCTCTAGCTTTTTATTTTGTTTTTTTAGGGCAAACTTTTCAAGGCTGTCTTTAATACTACGAAGTAGTAAATCGTTCTGCCATGGCTTTTGAATATACCCATTTATTTGCCCTTGGTTTACTGCTGCAAGCGTGGTTTCTATGTCGGCATAGCCAGTTAAAAGTATACGTTGGGTGTCGGGGGCAATAGCGCGTGCTTTTTCTAAAAACTCAGCGCCATTCATCTCTGGCATGCGCATATCACTAATAATTAAACCAAACTCATGGTTTTTAAAAAGCGAAAGCGCGGTTTGTGGGTTATCACACACTATAACTGATAGATCATTTACTTTAAGTAAGCGTGTTAATGAACGCAGTACAATTTCGTCATCATCAATGCAAAGCACATCAACGTGGTTAATAGGTGTATTGGGTGTTGTTTGTGTCATGGTTCACCTTGAAATTACGACTGGTTAAATAATAGCTTAAAAATAATGTTAGAGCGTATTTATCTCTAAATAGAAATTGTGTTTTTAATATTCCTATTTTGATGGCTTATTACCTGCAAATTATTGATTACTCCCATAATCTAGTTGCAAATTTACAAACTGGCGACTAAACGTTAGGTATAAGCGTTATATTTAAATGGACAAGATGAATGAAAGGATCAGGTAGCGATTTTGAGCTCGCCTTCTTAAATGAGCAAAAGCTTCGCTTAGCAGCAGAACAACTTCTAAAAGATAAAAGCGATGTACTCGTTGCTATAAATAATGAACTGCAAAAAAAAGTGGCCGATTTAGAGCGTCAGCAAGCATTGTTTGTACAAACAGAAAAAATGGCCACACTAGGCACCCTGAGTGCAGGCATTGCCCATGAAATAAATAATCCACTCGCCTATGCAACAAGCAATATGGAAAGTATTCAGCATGCAATTCCTTTATTGGTTACTCTTTTAAAGCTTAACGAGCAATACCTTAATACCGAAATTAAAGAAACACACTTTAAACACGAGCTCGATATACTTAATTTACAATACCCTTATGCATGGCTTTATAACAATTTACCAGGGCAAGTAAATGATAGTGTAGAGGGGCTTAAGCGCATTAAACAAATTGTGCATAATCTATTAGATTTTGCCCACCCAACCTTTCAACAAGACGAGCAATTAACCGATATAACTGTAGCTGCAAATAACGCGTTAAAATTGCTTAGTAATAAACTTAAGTTATGTGAAATAAAAACGCGTTTTGAATCTTTACCACTCATTTGGTGCAATTTGTCGTCAATTAATCAAATTTTTGTCAACTTACTAATGAATGCTTGGCAAGCTTGTGAATACAATTTAGAAAAAGGCTGCATAATTGAGGTGAATTTGTACGAAGCCGATTCTAATATTTGCATTGAAATAAAAGACAACGGCTGTGGCATGAGCGAGCACACAATAGAGCATATTTTTGACCCTTTTTACACAACTAAAGAAGTAGGGAAAGGGACGGGCATGGGTATGACACTTGTATACGCTATGATGCGCGATCACGGAGGGAAAATAGAAATTAACAGCGTATTAGAGACAGGTACGACCATACGATGCCTATTTCCTTTAAAAACATCATTAGATTAATAAAACCACAGTGTAAGTAATGTGTTAACTACAATGGTTATTGAAAAGTAATGCCTTATTAGTGTGTATATTAACCAGTTTAACGTGGTTTTATTCGCTCTTTAGAATTATTTGCATACTTACACCAAAAAATTAGTTTTTTTCATTTCTTTTTGTTTGTATATGTTGCTAGGATGTTTGCACTAAGCGACGGATAACACCGCTTTAACAAATTCAACAGAACACACAAAACAGGGTCGTCACTATGTCAACATACCGTTTAAATACATTGGCTGCTGCCGTTGCGTTTGCAGTTAGCGCACCAAGCATTGTAAGTGCACAAGAAGCGCCTGTTCAGGCACAGCAAAACATAGAACAAATATCTGTATTAGGGTCGCGCGTTTCTAACCGTACCTCAACTGAGTCTTCGTCACCTATAGATTTAATAGACGCAGATGATTTAAATAAAGGCGGATTCACAGAGTTAGGGCAAAGCCTGCAAGCAACAGCGCCTTCGTTTAACTTTTCGCGTACACAGGTATCTGATGGCTCTGATTTATTTAGACCTGCCACGCTTCGTGGTTTACAGCCTGATCAAACGTTAGTTTTAGTAAATGGTAAACGTCGTCATAATCAATCTATTTTTGGTCTTAACGGCACTGTAGGTGCGGGTGCTGCCGGTACCGATATGAACGCGATTCCGCTTACTGCACTTAAAGGTGTAGAAGTATTACGTGATGGCGCAGCAGCGCAGTACGGCTCAGATGCAATTGCGGGCGTAATTAACTTATCACTTAATAATTCAACGGGTGTAACCACTGGTTACGTTCAGTACGGTGGCACCAGTGAAGGTGACGGCGATACGCTTTCTGCAGGTTTGAATCGTGGTTTTGATTTAGGCAACGAAGGCGGTTTTATTAACTTATCACTTGAATACCGCGATGCTGATGGTACAAACAGAGCTGAGCGTGATACCGGTGGTTCGTTAAATGTGGAACCAGGCACGCTAAGCGAAGACGTACGTTGGAGCCAAGGTAATTCAGAAAGTGAATTTACTTCCTTATTTTACAATATGGCATTACCAATGGGGGAAGGCGAGCTTTACTCGTTTGGTGGCTACTCTGAGCGCACAGCGCTAGGTAATGGTTTTTACCGTAACTTTAACGAAGCGTCTAAAAACGTAACGCAAGTTTACAGCGATGGTTTTTTACCGCGTATTTATAACGAAGCACAAGATATATCTCTAGCAGTAGGCTTTAAAGGCGATATTAATCCAGATTGGGGCTACGATGTGTCGGCTGTGTATGGTGAAAACGAGTATGATTTTACTTCTCGTAACACGATTAATGCCTCTTATGCCGCTGAATATGTATTTAATAACCCAGATGCAAGCGATGCCGACATAGCAGCAAATGCAGGCCCTAGTGGCGGTTATTCAGGTGGCTTTAGGTTTGATCAAACTACGGTTAATTTAGATGTAAACGGTATTGTAGATATTGGTAGAAGTGAGCCTTTATATGTAACTATTGGTGCAGAATACCGTAAAGAAAACTACGAGATAGTACCAGGCGATGAAGCTTCTTACGCATGTGGCCTTGCAAATACCGATGCTTCGTACCCATCGGTTAACGATCCTGATCAATTTGCAGAATGTGGTTTTCAGGCATATAACGGCCTGCGCCCAGAGGCAACCAATGAGAGCGATCGCAACAGTTACGCGTTTTATGTAGACGTAGAAACTATGATCACTGACGCATGGAACGTAAGTGGTGCGCTGCGCTACGAGGATTTTTCAGATGCGGGTGACGATTTAATTGGTAAATTAGCCACACGTTACGAATTTAATGATGACTTTGCTGTACGTGGTGCGGTATCGACTGGCTTTAGAGCACCTTCGCTTCAACAAAGTGGTTATACAGCATTTACAACTAACCTAGGTTCTGACGGAACACTTACGCAGTCGTTCACTGCAAATACGGGGACTGCTTTTCCTAGTGCATTAGGGGTTGATAGCCTAGAGCTTGAAACATCAACTAACTACAGCGCAGGTTTTGTTTACGATGTAACAAACGAGCTTTCGTTAACGGTTGATTTTTATCGCGTAGAAATTAAAGACCGTATTACCCTTGGTAGTTTACTTTCTGCAGATGATGTTGCCTTTAGCGATGAAGCCGTAGCTGCTTTACAAGCAACAGGCGCAGTGCAAGCTAACTACTTTTCAAACTCTGTAGACTCAACTACGCAAGGTGTTGATATTATTGCATCTTACCGTACAGAGGTTGAAGGCGGAAACTTTGGTGTAACCTTTGCTGGTAACTTAAACGACACTAAAATTGATAACGTAAATGCCGAAGAGGGCATTCCTGAGTCGGTTGCGTTTGATGATTTACAACGTAGCTTTTTTACTGATGGGCAGCCGAGTGAACGTGCAACACTAACGTTTGATTACGAGCGTGATGCTTACACATCAACACTTCGTTTTAACTACTTTGGCGAAACAGACGTTAAGTACTTTGGTAACGACCATATCTCTTTACCAGGTGAGCTTTCGCCAACGGGTTCGTTTAAACCAACAAGCACGGTTGAATCAGCAGTATTAGTGGATTTAAACGTTAGCTACCAAATTAACGAAATATTTAATTTATCAGTGGGCGCCGACAACGTATTTGATGAAACACCAGATGAATTAGGTGACGACGAAGTACTTAATTTTATCACCAATGGTGCGTTTAAATACCCTGTACGCGCATTGCCTTATGGCTTTGATGGGCGCACTTACTATGCAAAAGTAAGCTTTGAATTTTAATTAAAGCTAAAAACTATTTAACCTGAACTCTGGTTAAGAGATATACCAACTTATTTTATTATTCAGAGTTCAGGTTACTCACTAAGCGCAGTTATTTACTGCGCTTTTTTATGTTTATTTATTATGGAAAAAGAGCGTTGTGAAATGATAAAAATACTTGCAAGGTTGAAAATTAGGCATACAATCGCCATTTCTTAAAATAGAAACCCACAGTCAAAATAGGAAATAAAATGGCTAAAAAATCGAGAAAAAAATCCGCAAATAATAGTGCGGTAGACACCGGCCGAGGGGTTATTAATCATAATGCGCTTGCGGCTTTAGCAACCTCTAAAGTGTTTAAACCACAAGTAGTAAAAGCTAAAAAAGGGAAAGGCTCGTTTAAACGCGGTAGCAAACACGTAGGACGAGAGTCTTATTTAATCGCGGCTTAAATAGCACCGATCAAATAAGACTTTTTAAATTACTTTTTGCCCAGCATGCGGGTAAGTGTGTTGTCTTTATCTATAACGTGATGTTTTATAGCGCCCACTATATGTAAGCCTAGCGCAACTAATAGCGCATTAGCTGTTATTCCGTGAACGGTTTTACCTAAATCTGACCAGCTTTCGCTAAATGGCATGCTTCTTTGTGGGTTTTCTGGGTTAGGATTATGCGGAATAATTTCTAGCCCAAACAAGTCTACGCCATGCCCGCCCATACCTGAGGTTATTAATCCTGAAATTGGCATTAATAACATGCTAATTATCAATACGTAATGAATAACTTTAGCGAGTATCATTTCATATTGTGGATGAGTATTAGTGTGTTTTGGCCAGCCATTTATAATGCGCCACGTTACCCTTAATAAAGCAAAAGCAAAGAGTAATACCCCAAACGATTTATGCCAGCTCATAAGAAAAAACGCCTCAAAGTTTTCCATGTAAAGCCTTGAGCCTAATAACCCAATAATAAGTACCGCTACAATCCAATGTAGGCTGATTGTGGTTTTGCTCAGCGTGATAGGTGTATCTTTTATAAGTTTCATACAGTCTATTCCTAACGTTAATACTTAAAAAGCTTTTAATATGTAGTTATACAATTGAACAAACTACATTAATGCAGTTAGCTTAAATTATAGAGGGTTAAAGTAGGGTTAACGAAACAGGCGTAAACAAAATAATTTACCCGGTGTTAATTTGGCCGGTAAGCGTAGAGCTTGCTCACGCGAGGTGCATAGCACCTAATTTATTAAGTGATGTATTCGACAGTGCGAAGCGCTTCTTAACCCCTTTGTAAATAAGTTGGCTTTATTACGAGCTATCGCTCGTCACGCCAGCAAGCTGCGCGTCTACAGGTAATTTAACTGCTGTGTTAATGTTAGCGGTAGGCGTAGAGCTTGCTCACGCGAGATGCGCAGCATCTAATTACTTAAGTGATGTATTCGATAAAGCGAAGCACTTAAAAACCTCTTTGTGTTTTTTTGATCTTTAATACAAAAATGCACAAAGAGAAGAGAGTGAGGAGTAAATGAGCAGCCAAAGTAAATTGGTATAAGTTATTTGTATATCACCACCGAGTACACCGAGGCGCTTCGCGCTACACAGAGAAAACACGCGTAACGTTTAGTCACTTCTCTAGGTATTCTCCTTCGCTTCTCGGTGGTGAAACAATCACTTTATACTTCGGTTAAAGCGTTGCTTTTAAACGCCAGCAAGCTGCGCGTCTACAGAAAATTTAAACGTTATGTTAATTTTGGTGGTAGGCGTAGAGCTTGCTCACGCGAGATGCGTAGCATCTAATAATCTAAGCCACCTTCTTTTAAATTATTTGCTATGGTTTGTGATGGGTTTTCGCCAAATAACTGAGTGTAGTCTTTGGTAAATTGCCCTGCATGCCAAAATCCCCAATTGGCTGCTATGACTGAAATAGGTTTGGTTTGACCGACCAATTTAAGTTCACGCCTGACATTATTAAGGCGGGTTAAGCGCAAAAACCTAAGCGGATTAATACCTAATATACTTTCAAAGCTGTACTGCAAAGTACGTCTACTAACAAAAGTAAGCTCGCAAAGCTCAGTTATAGTAATTGTTTTTTGTGGGTTGGCTGCCACGTACTCTTTAACTTTATCGACCACCGCTTTACGGTGTTTATAACTTGGGGCAATGTTTTGCTGCGGGTTATCGGCTTGCAATAAGTGTAGTGCTAGCATGCTAAGCATATCTTGCTGAGACTCTGGCCTAAGCCCAAAGCCTTTATTTACCACCATACTGTTAATAATTTGCCTTGCCGTTTGCAGTGAGGAGTCACTTACCGACAAACGAGCAGATTGTGCTGATGATAGGTTTTTAATTGTTACGCCTTGTAATTGCGCCATGTACTCAATTGAATGCCAATCAATAACCAAACCGTAAATATCAAATTGCTCTGGCGTAATTAGTTCAAAGTCGCTGTTACTTGTGCGACACATAAATTGATTGCTCGCTACATCAAGGCCATTAATTTTACTTTGTTGTGACTGGCTCGGTATTCCAAGCCAAATAGAGTTAGGCGCTATGTTGCATTGCTGGCGAAGTGAGCGCTCGGTGTATTCTTTAAAAGCATGAATATCGCTGTAATTAACACCTTCTATACAGCCAAAAAAGCTGCCATCGCTTACTTGGTCGTACTTTTGTTGCCACTGAGTGAGGTTATGCGCTTGCTCGTCAATATCGTGCGTATATACCTTGCTCTTTTGTGGTGCGTTGTTGCTGCCTTGCTGCGCCATATAGGTGATGCTCTTTTAAAGTAAATATATTTTTAGTTTAAGTTAGTGCCAAATAAAGGCAGCAACTTACTGAAATAAAATAATAAAACGTGATTTGCCAAAATTCGATAGTCACTTGGTACAAATTAAGCTCCCTTGTG
The DNA here is from genome assembly GCF_005886985.1 of Pseudoalteromonas sp. S3178. Taxonomy (NCBI): domain Bacteria; kingdom Pseudomonadati; phylum Pseudomonadota; class Gammaproteobacteria; order Alteromonadales; family Pseudoalteromonadaceae; genus Pseudoalteromonas; species Pseudoalteromonas sp. S3178. The sequence goes on from NZ_PNCW01000022.1 coordinate 55,167, forward strand.
ACTATTCAAAATTGATTTATAGCTTATATAAGGCAAGACCTATACCAAGGTTTGTAATATTAGTTATGCGGAGTAAATCATGGGGCATGCGTACAGTTATACGTTAGGAACATATACTTATCAATTCAAGAGTTTAGCGCAGTTAATGGCTAAGGCTACGCCTCAGCGCTCGGGTGATAGGTTAGCGGGAGTGATTGCACAATCGGCGCAAGAACGTGCTGTAGCACAAATGACATTGGCCGAAGTACCGCTTAAAACATTTTTGAATGAAGTACTTATTCCCTACGAACAAGACGAAATTACACGCTTAATAATTGATGAGCACGATACAAACGCATTTTCGCTTATATCGCACTTAACCGTGGGAGATTTTAGAAACTGGCTATTAAGTGATTATGCCACCCCTGCGGTTCTTGCAAGTGTAAGGCAAGCTATTACACCAGAAATGGCCGCTGCGGTGAGCAAAATAATGCGTAATCAGGATCTTATTTTAGTTGCTAAAAAATGCCACGTAAAAAGTGCATTTAGAAATACCATAGGTCTGCCAGGGCATTTATCTACGCGTTTGCAACCAAACCACCCAACTGATGACATAAATGGTATAGCCGCATGTATGCTCGATGGGCTTTTATACGGCAATGGCGATGCGGTTATAGGAATTAACCCTGCCACCGATAACGTAGCTCAAGCCATTAAGCTTATGACGCTAATGGATGATGTTATTCAAAAATACGAAATTCCGACACAAAGCTGCGTGCTTACCCATGTAACTAACACCATAGAGTGCATAGAAGCAGGCGCACCGGTTGATTTAGTTTTTCAGTCTATTGGCGGTACAGAGGCTACAAATTCAAGCTTTGGTTTTAATTTAAATACGTTAGCAGAGGCGCAAGATGCTGCGCTTAGCTTAAAGCGAGGCACGGTTGGCAATAATGTAATGTATTTTGAAACCGGGCAAGGCAGCTCGCTTTCGGCAAATGCGCACCATGGGCTTGATCAACAAACTTGTGAGGCACGTGCTTATGCAGTAGCGCGTAAGTTTAACCCTTTATTAGTTAATACCGTTGTAGGCTTTATTGGTCCTGAGTACTTATTTGATGGCAAAGAAATTACCCGCGCAGGCCTTGAAGATCACTTTTGCGCCAAGCTTTTGGGCATACCTATGGGTTGTGATGTGTGTTACACCAACCACGCCGAGGCCGACCAAAACGATATGGATAACTTACTCACCTTACTAGGTGTGGCGGGTTGCTCGTTTGTTATGGGAATTCCAGGTTCGGACGACATAATGCTTAACTACCAAACGACCTCATTTCATGATGCGCTTTATGTGCGCCGGGTTTTAGGCTCTCGCCCAGCCCCCGAGTTTGAAGCATGGCTAAGTAAGATGAAAATTATGGAAAATACCGCCGAGTCTATTTTATCAAGCACCTTACCAAGCGCATTTGCTAAGCCTTTAAAAGCTGTGCAAGGAGGGATGTGATGAAAGCTGTTGAGCCTATAAAAACAAGCCATCATATAAATAACGGTAAAGTGGTTGAAAACCCATGGAGCGATTTACGCCGCTTTACCGATGCCCGAATTGGCCTTGGCCGAGCGGGTATAAGTTTACCTACAGCTGAAATGCTAGCGTTTCAGTTATCGCATGCTCAGGCGCGCGATGCGGTTAACTTCCCGTTAGATATTAACGAAATGACAAAAACACTCAATGCTATTGATGCGCTTAGCGGTGTAGATAAACCTTTGAGTGTGCAAAGTGAGGCTGTGGATCGGGTTACCTATTTGCAGCGCCCCGATTTAGGCCGAAAGCTAAATGAAGCGGGGCGTACAACGCTTTTAAACACTATGCAAAGTAGGCAAAACAGTACTCAGGCGCAGTACGATTTAGCCATTGTAGTGGTCGATGGGCTTTCGTCTTTAGCGGTACACAAAAATGCTGCGCCGTTTATTAGCGAGCTGCTTAGCCAATTACATAGCAATTCAATGCCTTATAAATTAGCGCCTATAACGCTTGTAGAGCAAGGTCGCGTAGCGATTGGTGATGACATTGGCGAGCTGTTAAACGCACAAGTTGTAATGGTACTCATTGGTGAGCGCCCCGGGCTTAGTTCGCCCGACAGCCTGGGACTTTATTTAACGTGGGAGCCAAAAACGGGGCTTAACGATGCGTGCCGTAATTGTATTTCTAATATTCGCCCTGCAGGGCTTAGTTACTCTGAAGCAGCTCGAAGAGCTGTGTATTTGCTGCAAGAGGCTAAAAAACTCCGGCTTACAGGGGTTAATTTAAAAGACAGAACACAAGACGATGTAATTGAGCACCAGGTTCAAACAACTAATTTTTTAATCGCGGAATAAAACTATAAAAAGAGGTCAAAATGTCTAATAACAATAAAGAGTATCTTGCACAAAGGCAGTTAAAAGGTGGCACCGCTGGCTGGCTATTACTTGCTGGTTTAGGCGTGTCGTATGTAATATCGGGAGATTTTGCTGGTTGGAACTTTGGTATAGCAGAAGCCGGATGGGGCGGCTTTGCAATTGCTGCCGTGTTAATGGCAATAATGTATTTAACGCTTGTGTTATCGCTTGCTGAAATGTCGGCTGCTATTCCTGCCGCCGGTGGTGGTTACAGTTTTGCGCGTCAAGCAATGGGGCCTGCTGGGGGCTATTTAACCGGTCTTGCTGTATTAATTGAATACGCACTAGCACCCGCCGCCATTGTTATATTTATTGGCTCAGCAGTAGAAGCTTTAACGGGTTTTAATGGCCCGTGGGTATATGCACTGTTTTATTTAGCGTTTGTGGGTATTCACTTAGCGGGTGTGGGCGAAGCCTTAAAAGTGATGATGGTGATCAGTGGCTTAGCTGTATTGGCTATTATTGCAACCGCTGTTGTACTTATTACTAACTTTGACGCCTCAAATTTATTTGATGTAGCAGTAACCGACGCCGCAGGTGCAAGCGACTTTTTACCGCTTGGTTGGTATGGCGTGTGGGCTGCATTGCCATTTGCTATGTGGCTATTTTTAGCTGTTGAAGGTGTACCGCTGGCAGCCGAAGAAGCTAAAGACCCTGCCAAAGATGTACCTAAAGGCATTATTGGCGCTATGTTATTTTTACTGTTTACGGCATTACTGGTTGTTGTGTTAGTGCCTGGTGCTGGTGGAGCACAAGCTATGGGGGCAAGCGCGGTACCGCTAGTAGATGCGCTTAATGTAACGGGTAATACAAGTTTAGCAACAGCCGTAAATATTTTAGGATTAGCAGGTCTGGTTGCATCGTTTTTCTCAATTATTTATGGCTATAGTCGCTTAGTGTTTGCACTTTCGCGTGCAGGCTATTTACCGCGTTCGTTATCAATTACCACAGAGCGTAAAGTACCAGCGCGTGCGCTCATTGTACCTGCCATTTTTGGCTTTGTTGTATCACTTAGTGGTGAGGGCGATTTAATATTAGCTATGGCGGTAGTAGGTGCAACGGTATCGTATGCATTAATGGCGCTTAGCCATATTATGTTACGTATAAAACAACCCGATTTAGTACGCCCTTATAAAACACCGGGCGGTATGGTTACATCTGGCGTTGCATTGGTGTTATCGCTAATAGCATTAACGGGTGTATATGCGTTCGACCCTCGTGCATTTTTATACACGGTAGTGCTATTTGTGATTGGCGCAGCTTATTACTTTGGCTATAGCGCAAAGCATTTAGTTGCTAAAAGTGCAGATGAAGAGTTTGCAATGCTTGCCGACGCTGAAGCGGACTTAGCAGCTTCAAACTAAGTGGGTTAACGACGATATTTATAGGCAATACGAGCTATCGCTCGTCACGCCAGCAAGCTGCGGGTCTACAGGCAATTTTAACCATTGTGTTAATTTTGGCGGTAGGCGCAGAGTTTGCTGGTGCGAGATGTAGAGCATTTAAGTACTTAATTATATAACTTAAAAGTAGCACTATCACTTACCCTAAACGTGTTACTTTTACTTTTATTTTACCTGCATTAGCGCCATAAAAGCGGCTTAAGTCGTTGGCAAATGGGCAAAACTCACCCGACTTAGCTATTTTTATATCACCGCCTCCAGCAATTTCAAACAGGTGTTCATCGTCTTGATTTATTGCACCCACTAAAGAAAACCATTGTGCGTGAGGAAGTCGCCTAAATGGCTCAAGTAATGCCATGGGTATTTCTTTTACACCTAACTGCATATTATCGCGATGCCAACCTAAAGAGCTGCACTTTATGCCATCGTCGTACCAAAACTGGTCTGGGTAGGGGGTAAATCGATACGTAGCTCCTTGTTCAAGCATTAAGCCGGTGGTGTTGTATTGCTCTGAGGCAAATACCATTACATCTTGGCTTTGGTTAATACTTAGCACGCTCATATTTTGGTTTGCGAGTGCAATATGTGGGCTTAGCCCTATAAAGCTTAATGTTGTGCCATCGTTATAACTAATTTTGTAATGACGTTTTTTAAGAGACTCAGGGCGATAGCTGGTAAGCTTATTTATACGCGCAGCCACACTTTGGTGAACTAATGGCTCAAGGTTGCTTGCTTCGTTATCAATAAGTACATAGCACTCCCTATCAACCAATTTAAAAAAAGGATTAAACCAAAAGTAATTTTGTTGATGGCTCAATGCAAGTGGGTCGGGTATGACTGTTACATCGTCTTGGTCTACTAAATTACTCTCTGGCAGTAAGGCGTTGTAGTCAATGTCGTGGCTCGTTAATAGCGATATATTAAGTGGCTGCTCAATTAACCACTCAAGTGCGTAACGCAAGCAAATATCAGCAAGACCATCACGATAATAGCCACCACCAATATCTGAATGCGCACCTGCAAACCAAAGTTCGGTAATATTATTTTGATTGTTCATTAGGGTGGGTTCAAACGCACGGCGTTTTTCATCAAGGGCAACGCAGTGCAGCGCCTGTGAAATATTATTAGCAATAGTGTGGTTTTCAAAAATAACGTGTTCAGCGCCACGAGTTGCTTTACTTACTTTTGATAAGCCAATAGAGGCCACGGTATCAAACACACATATATAAATATTATTACTAATTAAAGGCTCTAGAATTTTTGCAAAACGCCTGGCAAGTGCGCCGCCTCGGCTAAAACCACTAAGAAGTAGTGTATCGCCCATTTGGTAATGTGTTTTAAAATCACTCATGGCTTGATTTAAAATACTGGCAACATCGTCACTGCGCGGTGCTAAGGTTTGGTTTAAAATACGTTTTAAGCGGCTACCTTTAGTGCCAATACCTTGGTAATAAAAACTAAGCTGGTTTGTAAATGGAGTAGTGGGGGAGTCATCGAGCTTGCCGCCTAATAACAAGTGCAGCTTAAGAATATTAGAAATACTACTGTCTTCTTTAAAATGGTCTGAGCTAAATTGTTCTGCGTCGCGGGGCTCGCCCCCTGTACCATCAAAATTAAAAATCAGCGTTTTACTTGTCATAGCCCTAATCCTTTAATTGTTTTAAATACTCTACACAGGCAATGTTAAATATTAAAGACATTAATTCTGTTAAATAGCACGCTAAGTGACGTTAGCGTGCTTAGCGGGTTATTTAGTGATTATCAAACATATAATGATTTAGCTCTGTGCCCAGGGCAGGCTTAAGCGCTGGGTTTAGCTGAATTAACTGCTGATAAACCTCAGGGTAAAACATTTTTAATCGGGCAACGCGGGCTAAGTGATTTGGTTCAAACTCTTTGACTATCCGTAGCGCTAAAGGAACTGTTTTGCTTAACTTCCCTTGGTTATAGCTTTGTTCTAACGCTAGGTCGAGTATATCTACCCCCAGCTTTTTTGCATCAGTGGGTATTTTATTATCTATTAAAAATTGCACTATATCGTTTGAGGCAAACATTGCCTGTATGTATACGTCGCGGCCATACACGTCGGTAATCGAAAAATCAAAACCAGCTTGTTTTAGTTTTTGCCATTGACTAAGTGGAAGACTGCTCAATCGTAGTAAATCACTGGGTGGCTTAGGTTCAACTCGGCTTTGCCAAAGAGTAATTAAATCATCAGGCTTTAACAGTAATAAAGAAAAAAGCCTATCCGTTTCGGCTTGAGTTAATACTGTACTAAGGCTGTACTCATACGCTTTTTGGTATTGCTCTTTAGATAATAATTCGCTAAATGTGCTTTGGCTTCTATCGTATGAATGCTGATTGTTTAGTGAAGTAAACCAGTAGTTAACTAACACTGGGTCTATTGCGTGCAAAACAGCTGCGCTTTGATCACCGTGCTCTTCATTTGCATTCCATACTTGGTTATAAGCTTGCCTTATTCCAACTAACTGCTCGGCTGATCTTAAATCTTTATGTAAGTCATTACAGTTGTTACTACGAGCTTGTAGCTCATTTTTTTGTTGTTCTATATCTATTAAAAATGTAGCTATGTCAGAGTTATCAGCAGTTGTTACTTTAGGTAGTTCTGCATTGCTTATTTCCTCTATAGGGCTAAAGTAAGCGTATTGCGCTGGGTTGTCCTGCTTATTAATATAGGCGCCTTGCTGGTAAATAAAATCGTTTACAAAAAATACCCCTTTGCTATTTAGAACTTCATTCGCATTGCCGCTATGTGCTTTGTATCCACGCTTTTTAAGGTAGTCTAAAAGCTCAGTGTTCTTAGTATTTAGCGGGGCTAGGGTTAAGTTAGCGCTTTTAGGCAGGTTTACAATAGCCACGTCTAACCCTGTGAATAAGCCTGGCTCATTGGTTGGCACAATCCCTTTTTGTTGCAGTGCTTTTACAAGGGGTAAATTAAATTTACTGACCGCAATATCGGCTAAATTATATAAAACAGTGTTTTTTTCGTATAACGGCATAGCATCCAGCACGGGAACTTGCTGTAAAAGCGCAATAATATACTCATTAGGAATATCGTTTTTTATAGCCGTAGCCACTTCATTTACTGTAAATTGGTTAGCTGAAATAGCCTGCTCAAACTCTTTTGGGGTAAATTTATTTGCATTAAGTACAAACAATGTAGCCGGGGAAATAACCTCACTGCCTTTGAGTTTAAAAAACGTTTTAGAGTAAGTGGTAAATGTATCGGTGTTGCTTAATAAAGCGTAAAGAGTTTCTTTTTGTACATTTTCATCAAGGGGGACACTCAGAGTAAGTCCTGGAGGGCTATGTTTATTATCTCCAAGCTGTTGAATCATTTCTTTTAGTTTATCATTGGTGAAGCCTTTAATTGCCTCAATGCCTTGCCAACTTGCTAGCTCGTTTAAAGAGTAAGAAATATTAAACTGCTGTTTTTGCTCAGCAACTATAGCATCCCTTAAAAGAGCAATGTATTGGTGCTTATTGTTTTCTGATAGGTTTTCATACTTTAAAAGCGTGGATACCGATGTCCCTTTTTTAAGCTCACTTACAAAAAATGAAACAAGCGATTGATTCAATAGTTGTACTTTATTGCTTTGTTGTTGTGACTGATCTCTACACAGGCTAATCTGTTTTTTTAGTTTATTAACGACCTGTTGCGGTGAGTTGTCATTTGGCTGCTCTTTATTGTCTACATTGGGTTCAGTGGTGGTTGGTTTCACTTGTTCTGCTTGCTCTACAGCTTCAGTGTGAGGTTGAGTTTGAAAAAAATAAACGGCCAAGGCAGTGATTGTTACAATCCCAAAAAGTACTTTTTTCATCAACGTCAATCCTTTGAATTCACAAATATATTTATCTACATGGTACTATTTTAGATACGCATAGTGCAAAAAAAGCTTTAAGAAATAATACTACCTCTTAAAGCTTTTGATTACTTAGCCGTTGTGTTTACGTATTAATGCAATTTCATTTTAGGGCGCACAACACGTAGTACCTTTTCGCTTATCCATAACGCAAACGTTTTTGCGCTGCCGTGTATGGCACGTTGATGCATGCGATACAGCGATATATACATAAAGCGAGCAATTTTACCTTCTATAAAAAAGGTGTTGCTGGTTAAGTTACCCATTAAATTACCTACCGTACTGTAGCGCGATAAGTTAACGAGTGAACCATGGTCGCTATATTTAAAGCCGCATAGTGGCTGTTGTTTTAAAGTGGCAATGAGGTTTTTTTCTACGCATAGCGCCATTTGATGAGCCGATTGTGCGCGGGGCGGCACAAGTTTTCCGTCTTCTTGGGTAAAGGCGCAGCAATCGCCAAGTACAAAAATGCTCTCATCTACGGTGCTTTGTAAAAACTCGTTAACCTTAATTTGGTTGCTACGGGTAAGCTCAAAAACACCTAAGTCTTTAATAAAATCTGGCGCTTTTACACCTGCGGCCCATACCATTATATCGGCATCTATGTGTTCTTCGTCTTTTGTGATAAAACCTTGCTCGGTGGCTTCTTTTACCTGTGTTTGCTCTCGCACGTTTACGCCCAATTTGAGTAGCTCACGTTTAGCGCTTACGGCAATACGCTCAGGTAGGGCAGGTAAAATACGAGGGCCGGCTTCTATTAAATGAATATGTAATCGCTTAGACGACATATTTGTAAGGCCGTAAAGCTTAAGTAATTCAGATACATGGTACAGCTCAGCTGAAAGCTCAACACCGGTTGCGCCGCCGCCCACAATAGCAATATTTAACGATTGCTGTTGGTTATCGTCTTGGTGTAGGCGGGTAAAGCTGTCGAGTAGTGAATGCTGAAAACGTTCTGCTTGCTGGTTTGAGTCTAAAAAGTAGCAATGATCTTTTATACCTGGCGTATTAAAGTCGTTACTTACACTGCCTATGGCAATAACAAGGTGATCGTAGCGTACGGTGCGCTTAGGTAAAATAGTGTGGCCTAGCTCATCAAGGTGCGGCGCAAGGGTGATGGTTTTATTGCTTTGATCAATATTACAAAACGTACCAAGCTGAAAATTATAATGGTGCTTTGCAGCGTGGGCTGAATACACAACGCCATCTAAATCGGGGTCAATAGAGCCTGTCGCTACTTCGTGAAGTAACGGCTTCCATATGTGGGTACGGTTTTTGTCTATTAGTAGAATTTCTGCTTGTTTTTTCTTTCCTAGTTTATGCCCTAATTGTGTTGCTAGCTCTAATCCACCAGCGCCACCGCCAATAACGACGATTTTAGGTTTAGTAATACTCATAACGTTGCCCTCAAAAAATAATATACCCAAATAATCTGTATTATTTTTAGTATTTTGAGGTCACTTGGGTATAGAAAAAGTTATTTTTGGCAAACGCGACTATTTATTTTTTCGCTATTAGTTTGCGCCTAAATAAAGGATATGTCAGCAAAAAATGCTGAATAAAGGCATATAAGTTATACTCACTTTCTTATCGTTTAGCTGTGCAGTTAAATTGCTGTTAAAAACACCAAAAAGGATTATTTATGACCTCGCCATTAATTCAATCACTTGAGCAACATTTTGGTTTTAGCCAATTTAGAACAGGACAGCAGCAAACTATTGAGCAGCTTTTAAATGGGCAATCGTCACTGGCTATATTTCCTACAGGATCGGGTAAGTCGTTGTGTTATCAGCTAACGGCTATGCATTTACCAAACTTAACCTTGGTGGTATCGCCTTTACTTGCATTGATGAAAGATCAAATTAGCTTTTTAAATAGCAAAGGTATTTACGCGGCAAGCCTTGATTCTAGCCAAGACCAAATGCAAAGCAGCACGGTAATGAACGATGTGCGAAATGGTAAAATTAAAGTATTAATGGTGTCGGTGGAGCGTTTTAAAAACGAGCGTTTTAGAGAGTTTATAAGCCAAGTTGCGCTGTCTATGTTGGTGGTAGACGAAGCGCACTGTATATCTGAATGGGGCCATAACTTTAGACCCGATTACTTAAAACTACCGCGATACCGCGAAGAGCTAAATATTCCACTGGTACTATTACTTACCGCCACAGCCACTAAAAAAGTAAAACGCGATATGAGCGAGCGCTTTAATATAGCGCCAGAGTGTATTGTACAAACAGGGTTTTACCGCGCTAACCTCGATTTAAGCGTACTAAGTGTAAAAACAGCTGATAAAAACACCGAACTTACTAACATAGTGCGTGCGCAAAATGGCCCAGGTATTGTGTATGTAACGCTTCAGCAAAGTGCTGAACAAGTGGCCAATACGCTAAGTGCGCAAGGTATACAGGCGGTTGCGTATCACGCGGGGCTTGAAGATACGCTTAGGTGGCAAATTCAAGATGATTTTATGGCAGGTAAAATTAACGTAGTAGTAGCAACAATAGCGTTTGGTATGGGCGTTGATAAATCAGATATTCGCTTTGTTATACATTACGATTTACCTAAATCGATTGAAAACTATAGCCAAGAAATTGGCCGCGCAGGGCGCGATGGTAACCCATCAAACTGCTACACCCTGGCTAATTTAGATGGCCTAAATACGGTAGAAAACTTTGTGTACGGCGATACTCCCGAGCTTAGCGGCATTGAATATGTAATTAACGATATTAAATCGCAGCCGCAGCAATGGGAAATGCAAGAGTACAGCCTTTCAAGCGAAAGTAATATTCGCCAATTAGCGCTTAAAACCTTGCTGGTACAACTAGAAATGCAAGGCGCAATAACGCCGCAGTACGCCTATTACGCCGATTTTAAATACAAGTTTTTGGTAGATAAAAACGAGCTACTTAGCCAGTTTGACGAGCAGCGCCAAGCCTTTTTAACGCAAATATTTACCCATACCGATTTTAAAAAAATATGGGGCACGCTTAATTTTGACACCCTTACACAAGCCGCGCAGGTTGATCGTAAACGGGTTGTGGCCGCGCTTGATTACCTAGCTGAAAAAAACCTAATAACCCTTGAAACCAAACGTATTACCCAAGTTTACAAAGTGCATAGTGAGGTTATAAATAACCCTGAGCTTGCAAAGCAACTTCATGACTACTTTAGCGATAAAGAACAAGCCGAAATTAAACGTATAGCTGCACTGGTACGCTTTTTTGAGCTACAAAGTTGTTTAAGCTATAACTTAGCGCGTTATTTTGACGACCAAAATGCGCCAGCGCAATGCGGGCATTGCAGTGTATGCCGTGGTAATGCTGTTAAGCTTGAGTATTCAATAGAGCCTGCTCACATTGCCGATGACGTTGTTTATCAAAAAGTGGATGAATTTTTAGCGCATATGGCAACAAAAGGTATTCATAATGTAGGTATTGAAACGCAGTGCCGCTTTTTAGCGGGCATGAGTGTGCCGTTATTTGCTCGTAATAAAGTGCGCCAACTGAGTGGCTTTGCGCTTTGTGAACAGATGCGTTACAGCGATATTAAAGCAAAATTACTAGCGCGTTAAATTAGTTACTGTATCCTAGTGGCTTATTCAAAAAAGTAAGTCACTATGCCTAACACTGTTATTCCGAGTAAAACTATTTCCTCTACACCTGAGCCTGTAACCTGCGCTAATTGCCAGGCATGTTGCTGCCAATTAGAAGTACGCATAGTGACCGACACCGGCGTGCCTTTTCAGTACATTGATTACGACAAATGGGGCAGCGAAGTAATGAAACGAGGTGACGACGGCTGGTGCCAAGCACTCGACCGTAATACTCTAATGTGTACTATTTACGAAAACCGCCCACTTACGTGCCGCGAGTTCGAAATGGCCTCAAACGAGTGTATTACAGAGCGTGAAATAGCGGGTATTTAATAAACATACGCAAACAACAAAGGGGCTTTTAAGCCCCTTTGTTGTTTGCGTTAAAAAATCACTTCACTTTAAAGTAACTAATATATTGTTTTAGTGTTGTTGAAAGGTCGGCTAATGCAACGGCTTTTTGCGCGTTGTTATTTAATGACTGGCTGGTTTCTTGCGACATACTGGCAATTTCTTCAACGCCTGAACTAATTTGTGCAACAGTTGCTACTTGGCTTGATGTAGCCTCTACAATTTCAAGCACGTTACTTAATGAATCGTTAGCTTGTTGTTGTATTTGGTTAAGTAACTGGTTGGCCTCGTGAGTAAGGGTTAAACCGTTTTCTACCTGTGGTACGGTGGTTTCCATTGCTGTTACCGACGCTTGAGTGTTTTCTTGCACTTGTAAAATCATTTTTTCAATATCGCCGGTTGCATCGCCGGTGCGTTGTGCAAGCTGTCTTACTTCGTCGGCTACAACAGCAAAGCCTCGGCCAGATTCACCCGCTCTTGCTGCTTCTATTGCTGCATTAAGTGCTAATAAATTAGTTTGATCAGAAATACTACGGATCACACTTAATATATCTCCAATGTGTTTTACATGTTCTTGCAGCACATTTACTTGATTTACAGTGGCTTTAACCGTTAGTGAAATTTGCTCAATTTCGGCCGCTACCTTTTGCACTGCAATACTGCCCTGCTGCGATAACTGTGCGGTTACTTTTGAGTTATCTTCTGTTTGTTTAACAGAGCCTGCAACTGCATTTATACTGCGGCTCATTTCTTCTAGGCTACTTACCGCTGAATTAGTATAAGTAACTTGTGCATCAGCTGCGCTAAGTGCTTGCTGTGAGCCTGATGCAACACTTGCCGAGTGAGTAGACAGCTCATCAGATGAATTAATAATGCTATCTACAATGGTTTTTAATTTACTTTGCATAACGGCTACTGAGGCCATCATGCTATTTGGGCAGCACGAATCTACATTTGCAGTTAAATCACCTTGTGAGATTAACGCTATTACTTTAGCGGCTTCTTGTGGCTCACCACCTACCGAATCTCTTATACGCAAACTAATTACGTACGCTACGCTTGCACCTATTAAAATAGCGAGAGCGGTTAATGTAATCATCCATATTTTAAACGAGCTGGCCACTTCGCGAGTATCAACAGTTGTAGCTTGATTTGCCTGCTCTTGTAAATCTATAAACTGGTTTATGGTGTTTAACCAAAGTGTAAATGCAGGGCGGGCATCGGTTAATAAAATACGCGACGCCTCGTTTAAGTTCCCGCCATTTTTAGCATTAATAACCGATTTAATATACGGCTGTGTTTGCTGCTCTATTTGGTTAATTTTATTTATTAAAGCGCGCTCTTCATTGCTCATATCGCTTATTAACGTATTCATGGCGCGGCTTGAGGTTTGATAAAATACATCAAGCTCTTTTATATCATTTAACACTGTATTTAAAGTGCTTTGCTCGGTTATTAAAACTACATCTCTAAGTGCTATAGCACGGTCGTGTACGCTCCCTCTAAAGTTAATTGCGTAGCGCTGCTTTACCGAATTTACGTCGGTCATATGAGTTATGTTGCTATTAATATGGCTTACACGGGATATACCAATTACAGTTAAAATAAGCATCATAGTTAAAATAATGCCAAAGCCTGTTACTAAGCGCATGTTTATGGTCATAGTTACTTTCCAATTCAGAACACTAACCATGGTAGATTAATGAGGTATTTAAAATAATAAGGGCATTATGCACCAAAAAAAGCGCATTGAAGCAATAATAGACCGGAAATTGTAAATTTACTTTACAAACTTTATTAGAAGGATCGTATTGGAGGGGGAATTATTAAAACATACGTATTAAAAAAGGGGCTTAAAAGCCCCTTTGGTTTATCTGTGTTTTAATTAATCGTATTTAGCTTCTAGCTCATTAGCCGTATGAAACTTCTCGTGGCTTTGTAATTGCTCATCGTATTTTACAAGGTGTTTAAAGTGCGCAAGCTGGCCTGAGTTTTTAACTATTTCTACAATAAACGACATCATAATGTCTGCACCAGTAAGGGTGTCGCCTACTAAATAACGTTTACCTTGTAGTCGGTCATTAAAATAGCTAATTACTTTAACGGTTTCTGCGTCGGCATAATTTTCTAAAAACTCTGTTTTAGCGCCATCTTTTAAAACAAACATTTTGAGTAGTAATGGCAAAATAGCTGAGCTTTCAGCGAAGTGTAACCATTGCTGATAATCTACATATTCAGCGGTGCCTGCTTTTGGCGCAAATTTTCCGTTACCGTATTTAGTAATTAGGTAATCGGTAATGGCGCCCGATTCGGTAACAATTAGGCCATCGTCTTCAATAACAGGCGATTTACCTAATTGATGAACTTTTTTAAGTTCGTCAGGTGCTAAAAAAGTCTCGGTATTGCGCTGGTATGCCACAATTTCGTAATCAACATCTAGCTCTTCTAAAAGCCAAATAATACGTTTAGAGCGTGATTTATTTAAGTGATGAAGCTTGATCATGTCAGTCCTTGTTGGCGTTACAGCATAGGCTGTAACGCCTTAATATTTATTAAAGTGGTTCGTTAATTTTAACCACGGTTTTACCAAAGTTTTTGCCGCAAATCATATCGTTAAATGCACTTACAGTGTTTTCAATACCTTCAACCATGTGCTCGCGGTACTGTACTTTGCCTTCTTTAAGCCATTTTTGCATGTCTTGTGCAAATTCATCGTAGCGATGGCCGTAATCGTCAAAAATAATAAAGCCCTGCATTTTAATACGCTTGGTAAGTAATTGGCCCATTAGCATGCCCATACGATCAGGGCCTTCAGGCAAGCTTGTAGAATTATACTGCGATACTAAACCACACAGTGGTACACGAGCTGCGGTATTAAGTAGTGGTAATACGGCGTCAAACACTTTACCGCCCACATTTTCGTAATATACATCTATGCCGTTACCACAGGCTTTTTCTAACTGGTCTGCAAAGTCATCGGCTTTGTGATCAATACAAGCATCAAAGCCTAGCTTTTCAACTGCGTGGCTACATTTTTCACTGCCACCAGCAACGCCCACTACTTTACAGCCTTTAAGTTTAGCTATTTGGCCAACCGTTGCGCCAACAGGGCCTGTTGCCGCAGCAACCACTACAGTTTCACCTTCTTGTGGGTCGCCAATATCTAGTAACCCCATGTAAGCGGTAAAGCCTGGCATACCTAAAATACCCAGTGCATACGAAGGGTTCTCTGGCTCTTTACCTAATTGCATTAAGCCTTCGCCATTACTAATGGCGTAACTTTGCCAACCAGTGTAGGCAAGCACCCACTCGCCTTCGCTAAATTTATCGTTTTTAGACTCTTCTACTTGGCATACAGTAGCACCTACCATTACATCGCCTACATTTACCGGATCGGCATACGATTTAGCATCGCTCATGCGGCCACGCATATAAGGGTCAAGTGAAAGGTATATGGTGCGTAGTAATACTTCGCCATCTTTAAGCGCTGGTAAATCTACTGTTTTAAGGTCAAAGTTTTCATCGGTAGGGGCGCCATGCGGGCGTGATGCTAAAGTAAGTTGACGACTAGCTGCAGACATAAAAATCTCCTCTTAAAGTGAATTTACTTAGCGAATGTTTATGCGTTTAATAACCTAATTGGCATAAACAATAATGCGCGCTAAGTAGTATATGTATGTACAAATTTGTACCTTATAACAGGAGTTTTGGGCGGGGGGCTGCTAATTCAAGCTTTGCTAAGATAATTTAATCTGAGCTTTAAATAATAAACCTATCTCAAGTAGCCATTTATGCGCTAGCTGTGTTGTTTTAGTTTGCTAAAAATATGGCTATTGTAAAACACGCCATCTTTATAAATGGCTTGTTTAAGTATGGCCTCGGCTTCAAAGCCGCATTTAGTCAATACCTTTATAGAGCCGGTATTACCAGTAAACACAGCGCCAAAAATCCTATTTAGATTTGAGTTTTTAAACGCGTTATTGCAAATTGTTGTAATAGCGTGAGTTATTATTCCTTGCCCCCAAAAGTGACTATTAAGCCAATAACCAATTTCGCCACTGCGGTTGTACTCAAACTCTCCGGGCGTTATGCCAATGCACCCTGCAAATTGCTCATTTACAACAATGGCTTTAATAATCCCATTTTTAGAGCCTTGGTTTATCCACCAGTCGGCGTCGGCTTGCGTATACGGGAACGGAATTTTAGACGATAGAAAACGCGTAACCTGTTCATCGTTTAAGGTATTAATAATGTGTGGCGCGTCTTGTGGTTTAAAGTCTCTTAGGGTGATCATTGTTTTAATTAAGTGTCTGTTGCATACGGGTCAACTTAGCAAGCAATTAGGGATTGCACAATCACAAAGATTAACTGTTTACGCCTATAACTTTGTTTTAAAGTACTCTAATATAAGCAAAATATGATACCTGTTTAAGATACCTTTATGCACCCACACATAGCCGCCCTTTATAATAGTGCCCAAAAGCCAAGCCGTTTAATTATAGGTTTAATGAGCGGTACCTCGTTAGATGGGCTCGACGTAGCATTGTGTAAGGTAACGGGCGCAGGTATAAATACGCAAATTGAAGTGCTTAACTTTACCACCGTTGACTATAACAACGAGTATAAAAGTAAAATAAAGCAGGTATTTGCTAAACGAGAATGCGATTTAGAACTTGTAACCCTATTACACCCTTGGGTCGGTAAACTCCATGGCGACATGGTTAATCAGTGCTTACATACTTGGCAGGTGAATCCGGAAAGTATTGATGTAATAGCCAGCCACGGGCAAACAATTTACCACTGCCCACAGTCGCAACATAGTCACACAAGCTTTACTAATGGCACATTACAAATTGGCGATAGCGACCAAATAGCCGTTACCACGGGTATAACAACGATTGGCGATTTTAGGCAAAAACATATAGCAGCAGGGGGCGAAGGTGCACCACTTGCGGTATATGGCGATTACTTATTTTTTGCAAATCCTAATGAAAATCGCATTTTATTAAACATGGGTGGCATTGCTAATTTAACGTTTTTACCTAAAAGCGGCGATGCAAACAGCGTATTTAGTAGCGACATTGGCCCAGGTAACACTATTATGGATGCGTACGTGCAGCAGCATTTTAAAGGCATGCATTTTGATGATGGCGCAAAAATAGCAAAAGCCGGTAAGGTAAATACCCTCTTATTAAATGCATTGTGTAGCAACGTATTTTTTAAGCTTGCGCTGCCTAAAACGACTGGACCTGAAGTATTTAATTTAGCGTATTTGCATGCTGCTCAGCTGCAAACAAATACACAGCACTTAAGCCATGAAGATGTAATAGCAACTTTAAATATGTTGAGCGCGGCGGTAATCGCTAATGCGTTAAATGAATGCGCGCAAAGTGCTAAAGAGTGTGTTGTGTACGCAAGTGGTGGCGGTATTCATAACCCATTATTAATGGCCCAGCTTAATACGCTGTGCCCAAGTATAAAAGCGTTTAAAAATACCGATGATTTGGGCATAAACCCCGATTCAAAAGAAGCCGTGTTATTTGCTATTTTAGCCAACGAGTGCCTAGCCGGTGAGCAGCAGCACCTAAATAACACTGCGCAGGGTATTGCTGGAGTTACTATGGGTAAAGTAAGTTTTGCTGATTAAGTTTTTATAAATTCGTATATCAACACATTAAAAAAACGAAAATAAACTTGAGCTCATATTACGAAAGTATTTTTTAACGCCGTGTGGCTTAACTTGGCTTTTAAGCTGTTGCTGTTTTTTATAACCTGCCTCAAATGCAGTTACTTGCATATCAAACTGCAAACTATTTTTTAAAGTGGCGTTTAAGCCATGCAGCATCAATTGCATTACCAAGCAGTGGCTTTGGGTAATTTTACTTAATGTTAAATACACATAACCGCGCTCTAAATCGGCATTATTAAGTGTTTTTTCAGTAAAATATTGTGCATCACGCGCACTAGGATACGTTGCGCTCAACGAAATAATATCGTTTTCATGGGCGTCGTCAGGCAATACGCATTGCAGCGTAATTTCATGCATCGCACTGGCTTGCAAGCTTAGCTGCTCGTACTCCATAGTGTGGCCCATAGCCGCAGATAGAGGATCTTCAAAAGACTGTAACGCAAATGTGAGTTGCGTCATTGGTGTGCTCATTTACTTCAACTTCTAGATTATAAAAAATACAGTTCGAGTTTAAATTATCACCTATTTTGATTGCAGTTTTATGACAAATTGCACTTAAGCGGATAATCGCTGTATTTTGATCAAAAAAGATCGCTATATGTTCTTTCTCATTCGGTTTTGGAATGGTTTGTCACACATCTGGAATAAAGAGCCTTATGTGGCAAGGCTTGTAGCGGTGGTGATATTGATCCTTATTTGGGTTTTTCTCATAGACTTTTCTTCATAGGGAATAGAATTTGGTTTTAGGCTTAAACTAATTTAAACACTAAATAGAGATCCTAAATTAATATTCCATACTTTATTTTTCTTGATTTAATACGGTATGGATAGCGCTTTATTGTTGTAATACTTATTAATAAAGTGATGTTTCCGGCCAAGATAATTGTCGCAATGCAAATGTTCTAAGGCGATTATGAGCGAAAAGCAGCATTGAGATTGGATAATTATAATAGCCAATTGAGTGGTCAAACTGCGCTTTGCGCATATATTCATGAAAATGCGCGCCGTGCGCAAATTGGATTGTTTAACTTCACCTAAAAACTTTAGAAAACTTAGTTATAGTAATACCTTAGGTAATTTGTTAAAACTATATAGAGTAGATAAATGAGCGCTAAGTCGGTAGAAATATGCGCGACGAGCGCACTATTAAATTGTTGAACTAAGCCGCTACGCGGAGATCCTATTCTTACCATTTGAGCCACACTTACCTTGGGGTTATCCCATAACTTGGAGGTAAGTCATGAATACACTCATTGAATAAGTCAAAACTGAAATAGCCTATCGTGGTTATTCACAAAGTACCTGTAAAAGTTACTGCGAGCATTTGCTTAAACTCAGCCATTATTTTAATAAACCACTCGATTTAATTACTGATGATGAGCTGAATATCTTTTTTAAAGATCCCGCTATTCGCAAGCTCTCCAGAGCGAGTCAAAAAATACAAATAAACAGCATTTGGTTTCTGTTTAAGAATATTTTACACCGCCCACTGAACTTAGACGTAGCCTTGCCTAAAGCAAAACCTCGGGCACCTACTTATTTATCGCGCGATGAGATGCGACGGCTTATAGAAAGTTGCACCGATATGCGCTTAAAAACATTGATTATGGTGTGCTATGGGTGTGGCTTACGTATAAGCGAACTACTACGCATTAAAGTACAAGATATCGATGGGCAGCGTAAAACCATTTTAATTGAACAGGGTAAAGGAGATAAGTCACGCTATGTTGTTGTATCAGATAGCATGCTAAATCAATTACGTTGCTATTGGAAAATGTATCACCCAACGGGCTGGATGTTTTATTCACGATGGTTAATGGATAAACCTATGTCACCCTCAAGCTTCAGAAAGCCATTGAGAAAACATGCACAAGCGTGTGACTTAAAGCACTGTAATCCACATGCTTTACGCCATGCTTATGCAACACACCAACTTGAATCAGGTATGCCACTTCATCAACTGCAACATCAGCTTGGTCATAGTGATATTAAAACCACACAAAGTTACTTACATTGGTTACCAGAGTTAGGTCATGGCGGCATTGATTTACTTGCGAGTTGGGGAAACCAATGAGCGGCTTGCACCTCGCTGATATTTTAAACTCGAATCTTGAAAATTATCGCCAGCATCATACGATGAGCTATCAACAACTGCGTGTCTGCCAGCACCTTCAATCATGCAGAACGGGTCAGCTCGGTTACCAAACATGGCAATGTGATAACTGTGGTGAGTCACAAAAGATTGGATGTAGCTGTCGAGACCGTCATTGCCCACGTTGCCAAGGGATGGCTACGGCTAAATGGGTGCAAAGACAGCAGGAGGATTTATTACCGTGCCAGTATTTCCACCTTGTTTTTACGCTCCCGCATGAGTTAAATATCATTGCGCACTATAACCCAAGCGCGTTGTACCAGTGTTTATTTAAAGCCGCATGGCAAACGCTGTGTAAATTTGCGAAACGAAAGAGGCATGGTCAGTTAGGTATGACAAGCGTACTGCATACGTGGGGGCAAAACTTAAGTCAGCATATTCACCTGCATTGCTTGATACCCGCAGGTGCACTTGAAAAAACGCACTGGCATGAAATAGAAAAAGGCTATTTATACCCCGTTAAAGCATTATCAACAGTGTTTAGAGGGAAAATGCTCGCGACGCTCAATGAATGCGATAGTTCATTCGCGAAGATAAGCACACCAACCAAATGGTGTGTGTATAGCAAAGCCTGTTTAACGTACAGTGAAAAGCTAGTTAGTTA